>CANNLB010000304.1 GCA_947505565.1 Acidobacteriota bacterium
GGCCAACGACAGCGACTACGGGCTGACCGGGGCGGTGTATTGCTTGGTGCCGGAGCATTTGGAGCGCGCGAAAGCGGAGATCAATGTGGGCAACCTGTACTTGAATCGAAAGTGTGCCAGCGCCATGGTGGTGGCGCATCCCTTTGGTGGGTTCAACCTTTCCGGGACCGATTCGAAGGCCGGTGGACCGGACTACCTGCTGCAATTGTGCAAGTAAAATCGATTGCGACCAAGGCGCCATGAAGCGGTTGGCGATAGGACTGATTGGGGTGGCGCGGTGGGCGAATGAGCCGTGCGAACGGCACGATCAGGCGGAGTTGAACAAAGGCGCATCGATGGCTCGGTTTCGGATTCCGGGTAAGCAAAGCCGGCCGGTTTATTCGACGGGCGGGGCAGTGGGGGCGCAGAAGGTAACCAAGGTACTTTGGGGCAGAGGCTTCGCCATCCAGCCGAATGGGAACACCACGGGAGCGGGCTCGTTTGCTTGCTCGAGTCTGACCCAAAGGCCGTAGGGGTGTTCCTGCGGCCGGTGGAGAAATCAGCGCCGCGGTTGGCGATAGGCTAACGGTTCTCGTAGTTTTGGTCGTAATAGTCGCGGTAGGCGCCGGTGCGGACGCGTTCGATCCAACGGGTATTCGAGCGGTACCAATCGATGGTGGCGGCGAGTCCGGCTTCGAACTCCATCTGCGGAGCCCAGCCGGTCTCCCGGGTCAGCTTATCGCTCGCGAGCGCGTAGCGACGGTCGTGGCCCGGTCGATCCGTGACGTAGCGGATCGACGACTCGTCCAGACCCGTCGCGGCGATGATGCGTCGGACGACTTCCAGGTTCGGTAACGCCCGGCTGCCGCCGATGTTGTAGACCTCGCCGGCCCGGCCTTTCTCGAGCACGGCCAGAATGGCCCGGCAGTGATCATCGACATAGAGCCAGTCGCGAATCTGCTGGCCATCGCCGTAGACCGGTAGCGTTTTGCCTTCCAGGGCGTTAGCGATCATGAGAGGAATCAGCTTTTCGGGGAATTGGTAGGGGCCGTAGTTGTTGGAGGCCCGGGTGACCATCACCGGCATTTTGTAGGTGGTCCAGTAGGACAAGGCCAACAGGTCGGAGCCTGCTTTCGATGCCGAATAGGGGCTGCTGGCGATGAGCGGGTAGTTTTCGTCGGCTTCATGCGGCTCGGGAATGGAACCATAGACTTCGTCAGTGGAGACGTGCAGAAACCGCTTCACGCCGACACGGCGGGCCGCTTCGAGAAGCGTGAAGGTACCGAAAATATTGGTCTGCACGACCGGCTCCGGGGAAAGGATGCTGCGGTCGACGTGGCTTTCGGCGGCGAAGTGGATGATGGCGTCGGGTTGAATATCGTCCACCATCGCGTTCACGGCGATGGCGTTGGCGATGTCGGCCTGAACGAATTGGTAGCGGGGATCGCTCGAGACCGGGGCGAGATTGTCCAGGTTGCCGGCGTAGGTCAGCTTGTCGAGCACGGCGATTGCGTAAGGGCCGGGCGTCGAGAGGAGAAGGCGAACGAATGCGGACCCGATGAAGCCGGCCCCTCCGGTAACGAGTAGTTTCACTTGTATTGAAGCTCCCAGTCGTAGTTTATGGCGGCGTCGTGGTGGGGGATCCGACCCTCGTCGGAGGGGTCGTAAATACGGTTGGTGAGATAAACGAGCACGCCGGGATCACCGCCGATGACCTTGTAGCCATGGCCGACGCCGGGCGGGATGATGATCTGCCACGGCCGCAAAACGCCGACGTATAGGGTATTGCGCAGGCCATAAGTGGGCGAGCCTTCGCGTAGATCCACGAGCGCTACCTGGAACATGCCGGCGGCCACGAGCCAGCAGTCGGTCTGGTGCTTGTGGATGTGGAAGGCCTTGATGGTACCCGGATAGCTAAGTGCGGTGGACACCTGGGTGGTCGCCGCCGGGAACTCCGCGACGGGTCCCTGGCCGAGGCGGGCGACTTCGAGGAAGTAGCCGCGGTCGTCGGGCCAAAGCGGCACAGGGAACACTTTTACGCCCGGGATCAGCTTGTCGCTGTCGGGCTTCAGAATGACTTGACCGATGCCCTTATCGTTCACCGCTCCGCCTTCTTGGCGATGGTCTCGGCGACGAGATTATTAGCGCGAAGCAGGCTTTCGAAGGTGCCGGCGTCGGTCCACCAGCCATCGAGATAGGAGAACGTCATCGCGCCATCGGCGATGTAAGAGTTGTTCACGTCGGTGATTTCCAACTCGCCGCGGGCGGAGCGCTCGAGACCCTTTACCTTTTCAAAAACGTGTTCGTCGTAGAGATGGAAGCCGGTGACGGCCAAATTCGACTTCGGTGCTTGCGGCTTTTCTTCGATGCCGACAATCTTGTTGTCGACGATTTCGGCAACACCAAAACGTTCGGCGTCTTCCACTTCTTTGAGCAGAATTTTCGCGCCGCCGGGCTGGGTCATGAACTCCTGCACGGCTTCGCGGATGGAGCCTTCGATGATGTTGTCCCCTAGGATGACGCAGATCCGTTCGCCGTCGGCGAAATGCTCGGCGAGCGAGAGCGCTTCGGCGATGCCGCCTTCGCCCTCCTGATAAGTAAAGTCGAGGTGGGTTAAGCCGAACTCCCTGCCGTTGGCCAGAAGCCGAAGGAAGTCGCCGGCGTTGCGGCCGCCGGTGACGATCAGGATGTCTCGAATGCCCGCATCCACCAGCGTCTGGATGGGGTAGTAGATCATCGGCTTGTCGTAGATCGGCAGCAGATGCTTATTCGTGATCTTTGTGAGCGGAAAAAGCCGACTTCCCGTGCCGCCAGCCAGTACAACACCTTTCATTGAAAACCCTTCCAATCGGCTTATTTACAACTACTGATAGAATACACCCTCTACCCCATGAAGCTCCATCGTTGGAATAGCATCCCTCTTGAACAGCTCAGTTCGGCGCTGGCGCGCCGCGCCATTCACACGGACCGGATCACGATTGCGCGGCTCGAAATGGAGCAAGGCGCGGTCGTGCCGGACCACCACCACGAGAACGAACAGGTGACCATGTTAATGGAAGGCAGGCTGCAGTTCATCACCGCCGATGAAGACATTACGATCGAAGCCGGGGAAGCGTTGCAGATTCCTTCCAACGTCGTCCATCGCGTAATTGCGCTCGAGAAATCGTGGGTTTTCGACCTGTTTGCACCCGTCCGGGCGGATTGGGTCCGGGGCGACGACGCTTACTTGCGCAAGGGCTGAAGGAGCCAGCGCACTACGCGGTTGGGGCCGACGACGATCCCGTAGGGTAGGATGGCGACGACGGGATAGCCGGTAGCCCAACGGCGACCTGAGGGCCACTCGGCCACGCCGGTCGCGTCGCCTATCCAGAGCGCCTCACCAAGGGGAGCGATCACCTTCGGCTGGCGGAATTCGCCGGAGGCGGCTTCGGGCCAAAGCTGGCGGACGTCGGCGGGCGGAGAGAATCGGCGTAGCGGAGAAGCGTTGTTTTCGCGCTGCAGGGCGATCAGTTCGCCCTGCCACGGAGCGAGCACAAAGTTGGCGTCGGCCGAGTCGGCGTGCAGTACGTTGATGGCGAAGATGTGCCACGGCAGGTCAAACTGCTCCGGGCTGCGGACCCAATAGTTGCCGCAGAAGATATCGGGCCGTCCGTCGCGATCAACGTCGAAGACGGCCAGCCCGCCTTGGCGGGAGGCGGTGTAGATCGAGTAGAGCTCTTGCATCTGCCAGCGGCCGTCGCCGAGCCAGTAAAACCGAACTTGCGTGAAGCGGTGGACCATGAGAAAGCCGGAGCGGCCGAAGAGCGTAGTCGGCACGCAGTCGTGGAGTTCGACGCCGGTGTCGATGGTGACCGGCTTGTAGCCGGGAGCGGGAAGGTGGACCAGTCGGCCGAGCGTACCCGTGGCGGGGCGTTCGGCCAGGATCAGGTCAGCCGTGCCGAAGACGCAGCCGCCATCGTCGTAGCCGTGGGGGGCTTGGGCCACTTGGCGGTACTTGGACTTGCGCCATTGCAGCACGCGTCGACCCCACGTGAATTGTCCCGCGCCGCCCGTCAGGTTCTCGTTCGGCAGGTCTCGTTGCCACAGGAGATCCTGCGCTGACAACGCGACGACCCAAAGAGTAAGAAAAATCACGCGCACGCTTTGTTATTCTAAGGGAGATTCCCTATGGATGCTTTAGTTGACATCCTGACCCGTGATGATTCCGACGCACCGCTTGAACTGGCGGCGCTCGAATTGGCCGCGATCGAATTCCCGAAGCTCGAGCCGGGTCCGTTTGTCGATATCCTCGATTCGTACGCCAACGAGATCGAAGCGCGGATGCGGATGGGGTACGACGGCGTCGAACGGCTTCAGGTGTTGCACGAGTTTCTCTTCCGCGAACAGGGCTTTACTGGCAACGAGCAGGACTATTACAACGCCCGGAACAGCTGCCTGAACGAAGTGATTGCCTCGCGGACGGGCATTCCGATTTCGCTCTGCGTCGTTTATATGGCGGTGGCCGACCGACTGGAAATGCCGGTGTTCGGCATCGGCATGCCGGGCCATTTTCTGTGCAGTTACGAAGACGATGGCTTCAAAACCTTCATCGACGTTTTTCACCAAGGGACGTTGATGACCGGCGAGGAGTGTCTCGATTTAGCGCGGACGCTGACCGGTATGGATCTATCGGCGATGCCGCAGCTTTTACAACCCGTTACTTCCCGACAAATCATCATTCGGATGCTAAATAATTTACGCAGCATCTACCTGCGGGGCAAGCAGTTTCCGAAGGCGTCGCAGGTGCTCGATTTGCTGTTGCAAGCGAGCCCATCCGACGCCGATAGTTACATCCTCCGCGGCGCTGTAAACGTGGAGTTGAAAAAGTTTCAAGCCGCTCGCTCCGACTTCGAACGGTATTTAGCGTTGATGCCGGAGGCGCGCGACCGGGAACGGGTGGTGGCGCAAATCGCGATCATCGACCGGTACCTGTCGCGGCGCGGGTAGGATGAGGCGAAATCCTGGTTTCTTTGTGTTGGCTGCGTTGATTCTGGCGCTGGCGATTGGGGCCAATACGGCGGTGTACACGGCAGCGCGGGTCTTGGTTCTGCAGGGG
>CANNLB010000305.1 GCA_947505565.1 Acidobacteriota bacterium
GATAACGGATGAGTCGACATAAAGTTAAGCGGCCGAGTAACCACCGTCAATCGGGACTATCGCCCCCGTCATAAAGCTGGCCGACTCGGAACATAAAAATAATACCAGCGGAGCCAACTCCTCCGGCTTCCCCCACCGCTTCATCGGCGTCCGTTCAATCAATCCCGCCGACCGCGCCGGGTCATCCTGCAACGATTGCGTCAGCGGCGTCGCGATCCACCCCGGCGCAATCGCGTTCACCCGAATCCCTTCCGCCGCCCATGCCACCGCCAGTGATTTCGTCAACTGCACAATCGCCCCCTTGCTCGCCGCGTACGCCGGAACCCGCGGCCCGCCGAAAAAGCTCAGCATCGAAGCGACGTTCACCACCGCCCCGCCCGACTCCGCCAGCTTCGCCTTCGCCGCCATGCAGCAGCGCATCGTCCCCAGCAGATTCACGTCCATCACCTGCTCAAACACCGGCAGTTCGTATTCGGCGTCGCGCCGGATAACCCCCGCCGCGTTCACTAAAAAATCCACGCGCTCCAGCCCGGCAAACAGCGCGTCCACCGCCGCCGAGTCCGTCACGTCCAGAGTCGGCAGACCCGCCGCCACCACCTTCGCCCCCGCCGCGGCGAACGCCGCCCCGATCGCGGCACCGATCCCGCTCGTCCCGCCTGTCACCACCGCAGTTTTTCCGCTGAAATTAAACATCGAAACATCCATTATGGGGGAAGAACATAATGCAGACATCGGACCATATCCAAGGGATTCGCAAGAGCTACGAGACCGGCACCCTCGAAGAGCAGGACCTGCAACCCGATCCCGTCCACCTCTTCCGAGCGTGGATGGATGCCGCCGTCCAGGCCCAACTCGAAGAACCCAACGCGATGACCCTCTGCACCGCCTCCGCCGACGGACTGCCCGATGGCCGCATCGTTCTTTTGCGTGGCTTTGACGCACGCGGTTTCGTGTTCTTCACGAACTACGAAAGCACCAAGGGAAACCACCTGTCCGCCAACCCCCGCGCCACCCTCGTCTTCCTCTGGCACGCCCTCGAACGCCAGATCCGCATCCAGGGCACGGTCGCCCGTGTCGGTGCCGACGAAAGCACAGCCTATTTCCAAACCCGCCCTCGTGGCCACCAACTCGCCGCCTGGACCTCTCCCCAAAGCCGTCCCCTCGGCAATCGCGACGAACTCTCCACCCGCCTAGCCGAACTGGAAGTGCGCTTCCCGGCGGAAGTTCCGCTCCCGGATTTCTGGGGCGGCTATCGCTTGGTCCCGCAGCGCATGGAGTTTTGGCAAGGGCGCAAGAACCGGCTCCACGACCGTTTCGCCTACACCCTCGCAGCCGGCGCCTGGGCCATCAACCGCCTGGCACCCTAGTTCGTCGGCAGGGTTGCCAAAAAAGCGTCGGCTTCCTTGGTGGAGGCTTCAATGTCAGCCACCAACTTGGTTACTTCGACGTCCATCTTCAGCACGGTCGTCTTCAACGACCTCACCGCCTCCGCGTTCAGGTTGTGCTTGATAAACAGCACCTGATCTTCAAACGCTTTTAAGACCGGCTTCGCTCGCTGTTCCACATCCCGCATACGCTTGATCAGAGGCGCATAGCGGCTCTTGGCGTCGCGCATCAGGCTGCGGCTTTTAGCCTTCAAGTCCCGATTCTCCATGCCGTCAATCTCCTGCTGCCATTCGCTGAACATGTCCCCGCTCACCTGTTCAATCGACGCAATCCGCTCGCTTACTTTTTTCGTCCGCCCGGTCGCCTCGTCGAACTCTTTCTTGAGCTTCTTGTAGGTCTCCTCCGTCTTCCCACCCTGAAAACCGGTCACCGCCTGGAACGCTTCGAGCGTGGTCTTGTACTGCTCCTTAGCCTGCTCCTGCTCCTTACGGCCCTTCTTCACGCGGTCAATCAGAATGTCGCGCTTCTCGTTGCCCAGCTTCTCCTGCGCCTTGTAGTAGAGGCTCGTGCAGCCCCCCAGCAGGCAGATCATGGGAAAAAGGAGAAGCGCGCGCATAGCACTCAGGATAGCGCCCCAATCGCCGCCAGGAGGCGCCGAGGCGTCAACGGCTTCGTCTAATAATCCGTAAATCCCGCGTCGAGCCCCTTCTGCGGATCGCCTTCCATCGCATAGGCCGTGATGGCAAAGATCGGAGCTTCGGCTAGCGTCGGGTGTTCGCGCATGGCAGCCACGGTGGCGTAACCATCCGCGCCAGGGATCTGAATATCGAGCCGCACCAAGTCCGGAGTCCGCCCGACCGTCGTCGCCAGAAACTCGCCGTTGCTTGCGCTGTCGTCCGTTACCAAGACAAGCCCCGATCAGAGCCCGACGCAGGGTCCGCCGTTAACGCATCCCATCCGCTCCCCTCGGGCAGATCACGATCGCGCCGGGTCGCAGCTCTAACGCTTTCACCATGCACTCTCGTACCGTCGCCGCCACCACCAGTTCAAACCCTTCCGGGTCCAGATACTCTCGCGGCAAGTCCAGCGCGGTAGGACCGTCCTCCATCGCCAGCACCGGCGGATGGCCATGCCACACCACCGCTGCCTGCTTCGCCCGGGAAACGTAAAGGCCAACCGGCTGCCACCGCCCGGAGCCGTCTCCATCAAAATGCTCCCACCCTGCCCTTCTACCAAACGCCGCGCGGTCGTCAACCCTAAACCGGTAGCTCCGCTCGACGCCGGACCCTGGTAAAACAGCTCTAAAATGGTCTCGCGCAGCGCCACCGGCACTCCCATCCCGTTATCCAGCACCGCTATGGAACCAAACCCATTCCGCGTCGTCGCATCCGCTTGCGGCCGCACCATTGCCAGCGCCTCGTCCACTAAGTTGCGGACGCCGAGGACATTCGTCCGGCTTCAATCGTGTTCTTCCTGCAAGCCTGCGTGACGAAGTAACGCTGCAATAGCAAGGCTTAACGAGTCTCCCGTGGTTTGCTTCAAACAGATGGACGGTTATTGAGTACCGCCCGTGCTCGCCTGACCTTAGCGAAGATTTCTTGAGCTTTAGGGGCCCAGATAACGGGTTTCGGTACCTCGTTATGTTGGTCGACGGACTCGTCAAGCGCTTAGATCAATTCGAGGACGCTCCGGAACACGCCTCTCCTCAACCGGTTCTCGGTGAGGTCACGAAAAACTCGTTCGACCATGGTTAGCCATGAGGCGCTCGTCGGAGGGAAGTGAACGTGGAAACGAGGATGCCGCATCCATCGCGGCGAACATGGTCTGCGTCCCATGCCTCTTCTAATCGTGAGTCATCGTCTCGCCTCGTCCCCGTTTCAAAGGCAGTCCGGGTTGGGTTCTGGCCAGCGCCTGCACTTAGCTCTTCTCGTTCACACACACCACGAGTGCGTGTTCGGGCGGGCTGAGGTACCGTCTTACGACCGCTTCAAGTTTCTTGGCAAAATGAGGGTCATTGCTGACCTCGAAAGACGCGGACAGATGGGGATTGAGCCATGGTCGTGGCAGATGCGGAGGACGCTGGTACGCAGCATGCCGACCTTGTTCGCCACGCTGCGATTGCTCCAGTAGGTGGCATGAGCAGGCTTTTCGAGGGTGGTCAGTCGGACCACTTCGGCAACCTTTTGGGAGGCAATGGACGGAAAGCGTCGCGGGCGAGGAGCATTCTTTTCCAAGCCGGGCAGGTCCTTTGCAAGAAAGCGCCAGCGCCAATGGGCGGCTTGTTGGACAGAAGTGGAGAGTGTTGTGTCGATCTCCAGGTTCGGTTTTCCGTCTGCTGCGGGCAAGATCACGCGAGCCCGCTCGGCTGCGCGTACCTCAGTCTGGCGACCGTTTGCCCAATCATCTAAGGTTGTTCGCTCTTCGGCGGAAATCTCAACTGGCGGTGCAACGCGCATAAAGAGCAGGCACCTCTACGGTAGAGACACCTAAATCATCATCAATGATCACCATTACTGGATCGGCGCACTAGCCCCGGTCAACACTCGGTGAAGGGTTGCTGAACGGGACCAAGAGTAAGTTGAACGTTACTTCCGATTTGCAGGTTTTTGGGATGATCGTGATGGCGGAGCCGTAGTTTGCGGTGACGCGGCCGAGCGATTTGATTGTGCTGAAGAACGTGGTGCGGCCGGATACGGTGGGTAAGATCGAAGAGATAGACGCCAAATACGAGTTTTTGGAACGGGGTCAGTATGCTCGTTTGTCGAATCCGCTGAGCCTGCAGTCTGATCGGAAGGGGCCTTAGGAATTTTACGAGGCGCGGAACGCGGTTCAAATTGTGCGGTCGACGGGCGCGGACCGTTTTGCAACGCACACGCTTCAGAAGGTGGAGAAGTCGTTGGCGGCGGCAGAAGCGTACCAAGCGCGGAAGGCGGGGCGGAAGCCGGTGGCGATGATGGCTCGGGAGGCGGTGCAAACGGCCGAAGATGCCCGGGCGATCGGGGTGAAGCGGCAGGAGGAAGAGTTGCGGGCGACCGAACGTCGGCAGTCGGTGGAGCGCGAGACGACGGCGAAGAGCTCCGGTCGGCGGCGCTGGCGGAGACAGACCGGGTGAACCAGGCGGCGGAGGCGGCGCGTTTAACGAAGGGAAAGGACGCGATTACGGCGGCGGGGGGGGGCTGAGTGGTTGAAGCGGGAGAACGAGAGGCAAGCGGCGGAACAAGTTATTTCAGCAATTCAGTGCGATTCTGCAGACGCGGGATACGGCGCGGGGTTTGATTGTAAACATGTCGGATGTGCTGTTTGACACGGACAACTTTACGCTCCGGCCTTTGGCGCGGGAGAAGCTGGCTAAGGTGGCGGAGACTGTCTCCGGCCATCCTCGTCTGCGGCCGGACGTGGAAGGATATACGGATGGCGTGGGGACGGATGAGTACAACCAAAAGCTGTCGGAACGGCGGGGCGCGGCGGCGCGGGATTACCTAACGGGGGCTGGGATGCCGAGTGCTTCGGTAAGTTTGAGGGGCTTTAGCGAAGCAATACCAGTGGCGACCAACGACACGGCGCAGGGTCGCCAGCAGAATCGCCTGGTGAAACCGGTGATTCCTGGTGAGGTGATCGGCAAGGTGATGGACGCTCCGTCGGCCCAATAACTGGCGGAGGAGAGCGCAGCAGGGGCCGGAGCCGGAG
>CANNLB010000306.1 GCA_947505565.1 Acidobacteriota bacterium
CATCGCCAGCCGCACCACCTTCGTCATCGACAAGGAGGGGAAGATCATCGAAATCGTCGCCGATCCCAAACCCGCCGCTCATAACGAAGCGACCGCCGCTGTCTGCGCCCGCCTCAAAAAGAAGTAGCGAAGAGAGCTTAGCCCGCGCCCGCACGCGGGCTGAGCCTTATCGTTGTACCCGGATCCGCGACGCGCTCGACGCAGGCACGCCGCCCACCGAGACTACTAACGGATAATCTCCGTTGGCCACATCCGGCACCACCAAGATGAACGGGCATAACCCCGCCGCCGTCACTCCGGCGTATCTCACCTGCCCCTGCCGATTGCCAAAGCGGATCGTCGGCGTCGTCTGCAGTTCGCCCGTTGACCCAGCCAGGTTCGTCGGCCCCACATAGCCCCCACTGTGTTCGTCGCCACCGCGTACTCTTGCGCCAACCGGAAGAGGCCAGGCGATGCGCTCCGCATCTGCACCGCCGTCGACTCCGACGTTTCGTTCGCGTTCTTCGCCACCACCTGCACCGTCCGTCACGCTCACCCCATCAAGACTCTCCGGCAGCGCCCCGTTCACAATATCCGCCGCCGTCCAAATCCTCCTGATCGCCGCCAACCGAAAGCCATGAATATTAATCCACTCCTCCGGTGCCACCCCGCCTGCAAAACCGCCGCGTGAACTACCCCGCTCCGCCGGCGAAGTAAAGTTCGAGCGTCATCAAACTGCAAACTCCCGCCCCTACACTCAAATAATGCTCCGAATCTCCCTCAGTCTCCTCTACGCCGCATCAGTCCTCGCCCAACCCGCCCTCCGCATCACCGACATCCAACTCATCGGCAGCCACAACAGCTACCACCTCGGCCTCGCCCCCAGCGAAGCCGCCCTTCTCCTCAAAGCCAATCCCCGCGCCGCCGCCGCGCTCGATTATCGCCACCCCGCCATCGACGTCCAACTCGACCGCGGCGTCCGACAGTTCGAGTTCGATATCTTCGCCGACTCCAAAGGCGGTCTTTTCTCGAATCCTGCCGCCATCGCCCAAGTCGCCAAAGCCGGGCTCCCCGCCGATCCCCCTTTTGATCCCGCCGGCGTCATGAAAAAGCCTGGATTCAAGGTCATCCACGTTCAGGACCTCGACTACCGCAGCTCCTGCCAACCTTTCATCCACTGCCTATCCCTCATCAATATCTGGTCCAAAGCCCACCCCGGCCACCTCCCCATCTTCATCCTGGTCGAAAACAAATCTGACGTTCCCCGCCCCGGCTACATGACCATCCCCGAAAAGCTCACCACCGCCTCCTTCGACGCCCTCGACGCCGAAATCCGCTCCGTCTTCTCCCCCGCCCAACTCCTCACCCCGGACGATGTCCGCGGCACCCACAAAACCCTCGAACAAGCCGTCCTCTCCACCGGCTGGCCCTCCCTCGCCTCCGCCCGCGGCAAAGTGGTCTTCCTCCTCGACCAAGAAAGCGTCACCCCTCTTTACACCGCCGGCCGCCCCTCCCTCGAAGGCCGCGTGCTCTTCACGAATGGTAAACCCGGCACCCCCGATGCCGCCTTCCTCAAACTCAACAACCCCCTCGGCGACCCCACCCTCATCCCCGACATGGTCCGCAAAGGCTATCTCGTCCGCACCATGACCGACGCCGGCCCCGCCAAACGCGACGCCGCCCTCTCGAGCGGTGCGCAACTCCTCAGCACCGATTACCCGTTCGACTACCGCGCTCCCAACTCAGGGTACTCCGTACGCTTCGAATCCGGCAACGCCCGCTGCAACCCGGTCGTGCAAGCCCCCGCCTGCAACCCCGCCGCCCTCCAGGAAAAATAGCCGCTAAAACTTCCGCACCGGCATCCGTCGCTTCACCCTTTCGTTCGCCAACCCTTCCCGGTAGATCCGGTGAAAATCGTCGAACACCCCATCCCAAGCCTGCGCGCAAGCATGCACCCGACCCGCAGCGCCCATCCGCTCCCGCGTCTCCCCACAATGCATCAGCCGCCGCAACGCCGCTACTGGATCATCGGTCAAAAACCCTTGCTCCCCGTCCACCGCTCCAACCTTCGTCCCCGTCGCCGGCGACAACACCACCGGCACCCCTGACGACATCGCCTCCAAAATCACCAACCCAAACGTGTCCGTTACCGACGGAAACACAAACGCGTCAAGATTCGCAAACTCCCGCGCCAGCGCCTCGCCCCGCAACACTCCGCGGAACTCCGCAGTCTGTAAGTTCTCCCGCAGATAGCCCATCTCGCTTCCTTCGCCCACCACTACAAATCGAAAATCCCGCTCCCCCGCCGCCAGCAATTCCCGCTCCATCGCGACCAGCGCGCTCACATTCTTTTCCGGCGTCAGCCGCCCCACATAACCAATCGAAAACTTACTGCCCACGGCGTCCCGATGCCTCGGCGTAAACAGCTCCGTGTTCACCCCATGGCCCATCAGAAATGCAGGTCGCCCCGTCTTCGCCTGCAGCATCGCCACCATCTCCAGATTCGGAGCCGCCACAAAGTGGGCGATCTGATAAAAACGCATCACCGCCCACAACGTCCCCCACCCCGCCCAATCGCTCATCCTGGCGCGCATCCCCATCGGCAGAAATCGCATCGAAGACCGCACCCGTAACTCGGCATACTCGTGCACGTTCGTGTGCCAAGATGCCACCATCGGCACCCCCACAAGATTCGACGCCCAAAAGCCAAAGATGCTCACATCTCCCGGACCAGTAATGTGCACCAAGTCCGGCCGAAACTCTTTCAGCCGCTTCACCGTCAACGCCCGATGCCGCGTCAGAATCGGGTCACATTCCACGTGCGTATCCACCGGAAACGAAAGCGGGCCCCGCCGCAACTCCAACTCCTGCACCGAACCGTTACTCCGAAACTCGGTCACCTCGCCGCCGTAAGCACAGAAAAAGGGTAATCCCCGTTTCCGCGCATACTCCACATACTCCCGACAAAGGGTCCCCACGCCGTTCAACTCCGTATAGGAGTCGGTAAACAACGCCACCCGCAACCCCGGGGCCGACGCGCGCTCGACACGCGTCAAGGTCACTTCTTCCGCACCCGATATGCCGATGACATCGGTAGTCGTCCAAGAGCGTTCAGGTAGGTTCAGATAGCAGTCCCGAATCAAAAGTATACACGAGCAAGGCTCCTTATTGGGCCAGAATTGGGTCAAACCAGTTTTCCTTACGCACGCCGTTGTGGCCTTCTCCTGATCTCCGCCGGCATTTGGAACATCGTCCTCACTCCCTAGCTGCTTCCAGAATGCGTCCCCGCCGAGTTTTGGCGGGATATTCCCGCACCGCTGGCGTGGACCGAAAACACGCTGCGCGTCCGCATTTTCACGCAGCCTTTAATCATGCCCATCCACCTCGTGGCACCGGGCACCAAGCCGGCCATCTTCGTTTTCGCGATGGTCACCCTGGCGTACTTCGCCAGTTGGCTGACCCCGCTCCTCTTCCCCGCCCCCCCACTGGGCCACCAGCCTAGTGGACTTCGCGGCACCCGCGTATGCTCTCTTCTAGCTGCTGGATATCGCGCTGCTCGGCCGAAAACTGTTCTGGGACAACTTCTATCGCTGGTGGATGCATCTCGCCCTAGCGATTCCATTCCTCGCCGGACATGTCGCCATTACCGTCATGGTCTATGTCGAGCGTTCTGGCGGCCCCACGGTTGCCTCCACACCCAGCCAATCCCCAGGAGTAGTTTCAAACGCCGCACCCGCCGCCGCGCCCGCCACGAAATCCTCGTACAGCTTCCGAAAGCCAGCCGCCACAATGGTCCAGTCCAAACTGCCCGCCGTCTCCAGGGCGGCTCCCAAACGGAGTTCGCGTAAAGGCGCATCCGCAAACACCGATTCCACCGCCAACGCCATCGCCGACGCCACCGCCGGGCTCAACCAGGCGTTCGTCCCGTTCGCGTAAGAAAGCACCCCGCCACTGTCGCAGCAAACGAGCGGCAGCCCGGATGCCATCGCTTCGAGCGGCGCGATACCGTAGGGCTCTCTCGGGTTGGGATGCAGGAAGACGTCGCTGTTGGCCAGCAGCACCGCTAGCTCCTCGGCGCCTAGGTGGCCAAGAAAAGTCACCGCGCCGTGAAAACGACGCCCGCATTCCGCCTCCAGTGCCTCCCGCAACATCCCGTCCCCCGCAATCACCAACCGACAATCCCAAACGGAACTGCGCGTTAGCTCCTCAAAAGTGTCCAATAGCAGCGGCAGGTTCTTCTCGGGAACCAATCGGCCCGAGTAAACGACCACTCGCGATAGTGTATTCGCGTCCGCACGCCGCAATAGGTTAAGCCGCGCCTCTGGACTGCGCAGCGCCCGGCTGAAACGGGCGCAGTCCACCCCCATCGATTTCACCCATACTCCACGCCTGCGGACGTGTCCCCGGGCCGCCTCATGCAACTCTTCCGCCGTGTGCGCCGACACCGTGATGTGGTGGTCGAAGTAGCCAAAGTAATTCCACTTCAAATACCAGCGGCAAAACCGGCGACCAAGCGGGGAGCCGCTCAAATAGTACGCCATGTTTTCGTCCATGCGCTCGCAACTGGTCGCGATCAGCACCGGCCTTCGCACGCCCGAAAGCCACCCCCGCCGTAACAAACCAGCCACGTAGTGCAGCGAATACTTGTCACAAACATCCAGTAAATCGGGCTGTTCATGCCGGAGAATCTCGTGCACCCGCCGGCTCACCACCGGCCACGTATCCGGAAAAATCATGCGGTACTTCGCGTTAAACGGACTTACTGGCGCCTTTACCGTATAGACTCGCGTCGAACCGTCAACCGTGCATTCGTCGCTTTCGCCGGGAGCGACAATCACCATCTCCCCTCCGGATTCCCGAGCCTGCTTCAGTAGAGCGCGGTAGAAAGTCGAGATGCCACCCCCTCCGCGGGACTGCCACGCGTTGATCAGGTGGACTGTCTTCATCGCTGGAAAGCCGACTTCAGCAGCCGTCCACAGCCTCTCGCCGCGGAAACTACGAAGCCCACAAACAACGCGGGGAACCGAACAATATCGCGCCCGATCGGTTGCGCGTCCTGCCCCACTAGCAGCGCCCCGCGCCGCATCGAGTA
>CANNLB010000307.1 GCA_947505565.1 Acidobacteriota bacterium
TCGAGGCGCTGGCGCATGACGTTTTCAAAAAGCTGGCGGGCGCGGTCGCCGGCGACCGGATCGGTGTAGAGGACGGCGGCTTGGGGATTCTGCATGGCGCGGGCCTGAAGAATGGGGCCGCGCTCCCGCAGGATGGAGGTGACGGCTTCTAGTTCCGGGGCGGCGACTGCAAACGGGGTGGATTTCACGGTGGCGACGCGCTGGCCAGCGACGGCAAAGCTGAAATTGGTTAGGGTGGCGATGACGATGGAGGCGGTGCAGTTGATTTGCTTCAGGAGCTCATCGTCAATGAGCAGGCAGCAATCCTGCGTCGCGAAGAGGTTGGCGCGTCCGCCGGCAGCGGCCCGGATTTCGAGGGCACCGCAGCCGATGGTGGTTGCCACCTGCATCACGGCTTCGTCTTCGGTGACCTCGCCTTCGTCTAGCGAGGTAACCCAAACTTCGGCCATGCCCTCGATTTCGAGCAGGCGGACGTCTTCCTCGTTCAGGACGTGTCCCTTCGCGAGGAGCTTCTTTCCGCCGGGCCGAAAAATGGTGCAGCAGAGAATTCGTCCAGTGGACTCGCGGACATCGACGGTCAGAGCCTTCATGCTTGCCTCTTTAGAACTAAATAATCCGGTTCAGAATTGATATACAGATCGGATACTTTGTTGCTGATTATACAGATAGGTGGCTTTTGTAGTACCCAATTTCTCTCGATTTTTTTGGTTCATTTGCGGGTAATGCAATTGGCAAATCGGTAGCAAACGTCGGACATGATGGAGGGCCAGGCAGTACTACAGCTTCTGAAGTTATAGCAAATATTCCACTTATCTATCGGTACCCATTGATGGCTTTACCCACAAACGAGGGTATCGATAATGCCCTCATGAGTGGGTAAGTGCGCACCCGCAAGTGCGGGCTCCTGGCTGCCCTATTCAGGGGCGAGCGTTTTCAGCATAGCAATCTCATCGCAGGCTTGAAATTTTGGGCAGCGCAGGCAATCTTTCCATGCCTTTAGGGGTAATTCTCCTCGGTCCACGACTTCATACCCTAATTTTCGAAAGAAACCATCGACGTAGGTGAAGGCGAAAAGCGTGCGGAGGCCGAAGGCTAGGGCTTCTGTTTCGAGAGATTCGAGTAATTGGCGTCCTAGGCCGTGCTGTTTCCAGGCGGGGTCGACGGCGAGACTGCGGATTTCGGCGGCGAGCGGGCTATAGATGTGTAAAGCGGCGCAGGCGACGAGCCGTGAGCCGGTATATATAACGGTAAAGTCGCGGATATTTTCGGCCATTTCGAACTCGGTACGGGGGAGCATGATCCCCTTGGCGGCGTAGTCGTTGATGAGACCGAGGAGCGGACCGATGTCGCGGAGGGTGGCGCTTTTGAGAACGGTAGGACCTTCAACGTATTCGGAAGGCACGAGTGAACGCGGTGTGGCGATCGAGATGAGGGGGCTGCTCATGATCGACTATCCTCTGACGAAGCGGGTTCCGACGGGCTCATTGGCCCTGAGTCGCGCGACGATGTCGACAGTTCCGCCGGGGGCGATCACGACCTCTTCGACGCCGCCGCGGAGGGCGTCCGCAGCGGCGTTGAGTTTGGCCTGCATGCCGCCGGTGGCGACGCCGGTTTCGACGAGCGCCCGGCTTTGGGCCAGAGTGAGGACGGGGATCACCATACCCGCGGCATCCTTGACGCCGTCGACATCGGTAAGGAACAAGAGTTTGGCGGCGCGGTAGCCGATGGCGCAGGCGACGGCCATTTGGTCAGCGTTGACGTTATAGATATTACCGAAGCGGTCTCCGGCGACGCAGGCGACGACGGGGAGTAGGCGACCGGCGGTAAGGACTTCGAGCACGGCTGGGTTCGAACGGATGACGCGGCCGACGGCGCCGAGTTCCGGGCGGAGTTGTTCGGCCTCGGCGAGGCCGGCGTCAATGCCGCTAAGGCCTACGGCGGGCGCCCCGGCGGCGACGAGAGAGGCGACGAGAAGGTGGTTGACCGTGCCGGCGAAGACCTTCAGCACGGCGTCGAGCACATCCGGCGTGGTGACGCGGAGGCCTTCGACGAAGTGGTTCTCGACGTTGCGTTCGGCGAGAAACCGGGTCATTTGCTTTCCGCCGCCGTGGACGACGACGGTTTCCGGATTGGCGGCGAGGGCTTGGGCGAGTTGGGCGCTGATGGCCGAGCGCGAGGCGGGTTCGTCGAGCAGAGTGCCGCCGAGTTTGATGAGCAGTCTCATAGCAGGCCCTGAGTTTCGGGGAAGCCGAGGATGAGATTCATATTTTGGATTGCTTGGCCGGCGGCGCCTTTGACGAGATTGTCGATGGCGGCGACGACGATGCCGCGCTTGGTGCGGCCGTCGAAGACGACGCCGATGTCGCAGAAATTGGTGTGGGCGACGGCGCGGAGGTCGGGCACTTTGCCGGGTTCGTAGATGCGGACGAAGGGTTCGTCGGCGTAGCGGGTTTCGTACATGCCGACGATTTCGGCGGCGCTTTTCAGGTCGGACGCGCGGAAGTAGATGGTTTCGAGAATGCCGCGGTGGACCGGGATCAGTTGGGCGGCAAAGCTAAATTCGGCTTCGCGGAGGCCGGTGTTTTGGAGCACTTCGGCGACGTGGCGGTGGTAGAGCAACGAATAGGCCGAGAAGTTCTCGGTGACTTCGCAAAAGTGGGTGGCGAGGCTGGCTTTGCGGCCGGCGCCGCTGACACCGCTTTTGGCGTCGCAGACGACGCCAGCTTGGCGGTCGATGACATCGACGAGGGGGGCGAGGGCGAGGCTGGCGGCGGTGGGGTAGCAGCCGGGGTTGGAGATGAGCCGCTGGCCGACGGCGTCCTTGCGGTTGAGTTCCGGCAGGACGTAGACGGCTTCGGCGAGCAGTTCGGGCTGGGTGTGTTCCTCTTTGTACCAACGCTGGTAGCTTTCGACGGTGCCGAGGCGAAAGGCTCCGGAGAGATCGACGATCTTCGCGCCGGCGGCGAGGTAGCCGGGGGCGAGTTCCATCGAAACTTCGGGCGGGGTGGCGAGGAAGATTCCGTCGAGGCCGGCCGCGGCGACGGCTTCGGCGCTTGCTGGCATGGTGGTTTGGCCCTTGACGGCCGTCGGGTCTTCGCGGTGCTCCATACGGAACACTTCGACGCCGCCGTGACGGCTCAGAAGCTGGGCGAGTTCAGCCCCGCTATAACCGCGAAAACCAACGATTCCAATCTTTTTCATGGCTGATTAATTATTCATCCGACTGCATAATTATACCATTCAGGACGGGCGACTATTGTTCTGCTCGTTGACGCTGCGGTCCGCCATTTCGCCGACGATCGGCAACCGGATTAGCTGATCGGCGGAAGTTTTGACGAGCATCAGGATCCCGGTGGCAAGCAAACCCAGTTCGAGAATGGGGATGATGCGCCGAAGCCAGGAGACGCGCAGGACCGGCTCCAGCGCGATATCGACGATCATCCAGGCGACGAAAAGATAGAGCCCCTGGAAGGCGTGGAAACGGACGAGACGGTTGCTCTGGAAGCGGCGGGTCGAGAGGATGACGAGGCTCATGATCCAGCCGAGCCACGGGAGGTAGCAGAGAATCGCCGCATTGCGGGGCTTCAAGGAGGCTAACGGATCGGTTCCAGCGGGGGTGTCCGCTCCGGGCTGGGCCGTGCCGCAGCTTTGGCAGAACGCAGCGGTGCTTTGGACCTGGGTTCCGCAATGTGTACAAAAGGGCATTTCCTGCGTCCTTAATTTTGTTTTACGCAATCGGGGCTTGCGATGTTCCTGCTGTCTTCAGTAGCATGGGCAACGATGAAATTTTTATCCATCTTTCTCCTTCTTTCGCTGACCGCCTTCCCACTTGCTGCGGCGGAGAAGACGCTCGACATCTATTTTATCGATGTTGAAGGCGGCCAGGCGACGCTGATTGTCACGCCGGACAAGCAGTCCCTGCTGGTGGACACCGGTTGGCCAGGATTCGAAGACCGCGACGCGGACCGGATCGTGAAGGCGGCAAAGAAGGCTGGTCTGAAGAAAATCGACAATTTGGTGATCACGCATTATCACCGCGATCACGTGGGCGGCATTTCGCAACTGCTGCAGAAGATGCCGGTTGTTAACTTTATCGACCACGGGCCGAATCGGGAGACGGATCGGGCGGCGGAGCAGTTGATGGCGGCGTATACGAAAGCCACGGCGACCGGGCAGCGGAAGTCGGTGAAGCCGGGGGACATGATTGCGCTGAAGGGTGCCGAGGTGAAAGTGGTCAGCGCCGATGGGGAAGTTTTGAGCGGGGCGGGGGCGAAGAATCCGCATTGCAGCGAAGCGAAGAAGGAAGCGGATCCGACTGAGAACGCCCGCAGCTTGGGATTCCTTCTGACGTTCGGCAAATTCAAATTTGTCGATCTCGGCGACCTGACTTGGAACAAAGAGCTGGAGTTGGCCTGTCCAGCGGATCGGCTGGGGGCGGTGTCGGTGTATCTGACGACGCACCATGGGGCGGACACTTCGGGCGCGAAGGGGATCGTGCATGCGCTCCGGCCGCAGGTTGCCATCATGAACAATGGCTCGAAGAAGGGCGGTTCGCCGGCGGCTTGGCAGACGGTGAAGGCGTCGCCGGGGCTCGAAGACATTTGGCAGCTTCACTACGCGATTGCGGGCGGGAAGGAGAACAACGCGCCCGACGCGTTTTTGGCCGATGTGGACGAGTTCGGTACGGGTAACTATCTGAAGGTGAGCGCGAGCAAGGACGGCTCGTTCTCGGTGTTCAACTCGCGGAACAAGTTTACGAAGACGTACCGGGCCCGGTAATCCGGGTGGTGCTGCCGCGGGTGCCGGGCAGCACTTCCAGGCGGAGCGGGATGCGTTCCTTCATGTCGGCGACGTGGGAGATCAGGCCAACCAGGCGGCCGCTGCGCTGGAGATCGGCGAGGGTGTTCATGGCGAGGTCGAGGACCTCGGGGTCCAGCGTGCCGAAGCCTTCGTCGACGAAGAGCGAGTCGAGGCGGATGCCTCCAGTTGAGGCTTGGACGATGTCGGAGAGACCGAGAGCGAGGGAGAGGGAGGCGAGGAACATTTCGCCGCCGGAGAGGGTTTCGA
>CANNLB010000308.1 GCA_947505565.1 Acidobacteriota bacterium
GTGCGGCGGAGCACCATACTCGAGCGCCTCCAACAGGAAGCCGAACTTGTTCTCCGCCTCTTCCATCGACAAGCCCAGCGCGCTAAACACCGCCGCCTGCTGATCCCGCCGATGAATACGAATCGAACCCGAGCCAAGCTCCGTTCCATTCAGCACGATGTCGTACGACTTCGCCCGGCACCGCGCCGGATCCGCCGTCAGCTTCTCAATGTCCTCGTCATGCACCGACGTGAACGGGTGATGCGCCGCCACCCAACGCTCGTCTTCTTCGTTCCATTCGAACATCGGGAAATCGACCACCCACACAAACCGGAAATCGGTCGGGTCCAGCAGCTTGTGCCGGTCGTTGAACTTCTGCCCGCAGTACAAGCGAAGCTGACCCGCCGCCTGTAAGACGGTATGATCCGGCAACGGACCCTTCCCTTCCCCAACCCAACCCGCCAGAATCAGCAGATCGTTTTCGCCTACGCCAGCGCGCTCCCGCACCTGCACCATCACATCGGGGAAATCACGCTCCAACCGCTTAATATCATCGAAAACACGAAGCCCCCGTTCTACGCCAAACGCCTTGAGCTCATCCCGTTCCCGGCGAGCAATCGCCCCAACGTTCGGAATCACAATCGCCGCCAACGGCAGCCCCGGAGTCGCAAAGTTTTCGTCCACCGGGAACAGATCTTCAACGCAATAGAACGGCGGCAGCCGCAAATCCGGCTTGTCGATCCCATAGCGGCGCATAGCTTGAGCATAGGTCAACCGCGGAAATGGCGCCTTCACCGACCCGAAACCCGCCACCTCGCACACGCGCTCCAGCAGCGGTTCGATCGTCGCAAAGATCGTCTCCTGCTGCGGAAAGCTCATCTCGAGGTCGATCTGCGTGAACTCCGGCTGCCGATCCGCCCGCAAATCTTCATCGCGGAAGCAACGGACAATTTGGAAATACTTCTCAAACCCGCTGATCATCAGCAACTGCTTGAAGATCTGCGGCGACTGCGGCAACGCGTAAAACTCGCCCGGACTCAGACGCGAGGGAACCAGGAAGTCCCGCGCCCCTTCCGGAGTCGACTTCGTCATAAACGGAGTCTCGATTTCAAGGAACCCCTGGCCGTAAAGCACTTCCCGAATCGCGAAGCTAAGCTTGGACCGCAGCATGATGTTCCGCTGCATCCGCGGCCGACGCAGGTCGACATATCGATACTTCAGCCGCGCGTCTTCGCTCACCTCCACGCTATCTTCCATCGGAAACGGCGGCGTCTTGCTCTCGTTCAGTATCCAAAGCTTCTGGACGACAATCTCCACTTCGCCCGACGGAATATCCGGGTTGATCGTATCGGCGTCGCGCAACACGACCCGACCCTCGACAGCGATCACGAACTCGCTGCGCAGAATCCCGGCTTTTTCATGAACGGCCGAGAAAGCTTCGTCGGAATGGAAGACGAGTTGCGTAACCCCTTCGCGGTCGCGGAGGTGAATGAAAATCACGCCGCCGAGGTCGCGGCGGCGATGCACCCAACCCATCAAAAGCGAGCGAGAGCCAGCGTCGGAGGCGCGCAATTGCCCGCAAGAGTGGGTGCGGCGCAGGTCTCCCAGGAAATCCAAAGGTACTTGTTCAGGCATGGAATGAGGTAAAACGAGGCGTGGAGCCCCTAAAAAAGGCTATCCTGATAGTTTCGCAGATTGATCTCGGACCTGCACGGGGGTTCAAAAGCGAGCGGGCCCTCCACGTGCCACCACTCCGAGCATGAGAACGCTCTTCTTGCTCCTCAGTATTGCATTCTGTTGCGCACAGTCGGTCACTGTAGGGCGTGTCGGGGCAACGAGTGCCCTTTACTGCCAACTGGCCCATGAGTCAAAACGATACACGTTGTCTAACGATACGTTTCAGGCTCGATCCGCATATCGCTCCGCACCGAATTCGCCCAAAAGCACTCGCGATGCGCCTGCTCATGCAGCCCCGCAAACTCTTCATCGCTCGGCAGCCTCTCCCCCGGAAACTGGCACCGCGGCCGCGGTGTCACCGTCGCCACCACCATCCGCTCCGCCGCGTCCTTCGCCATCTCCCCCTCCGCGCCGCATCCCGATAGGAATCGACGCAGAACCCAGCCGCCGCCACAATCGGCAAAAAACAAAAGATATGGCAACTCGCTAGCGAAGCCACGAAAAGTTCCTCCGGATCCACCGCGCTCGGGTCAGCGAACGGCACACGCACAACATGCAGCGACGACGACATCGCCACGCTCGCCCCGCCTTCGAAAGCCGCTTCATGACGCCGGGAGTAGCGGTTATCGACAAACCGCTCCTCCCCCCGCCGCCACGCAATCGCCGCCGAATGCACCGCCATTACCCCAAGCTCCCAGCTAACTCCACCGCCGTCACCGGCACCTGCTCCCCGGTCGCCAAATTCTTCAGCCCAAACCGACCGGAAGCAATCTCATCATCGCCAATCAACAAAGCAAAACGCGCCCCCGACTTACTCGCCAGTTCGAGTAACTTCTTGAACTTACCCGCCGGCGCCACCTCCACGCTTCTGCCCGCCAACCGCAAGCCCTTCGCCATCCGCGCCCCGGCGTTGAAAGCATCCTCTGTCATCGGTGCCACAAAAAGATCCAACGACTTCGGCTCAAACCCATCCGGCTTGGCATCCTCCACCGCCATCAACAACCGGTCCTGGCCAATCGAAAACCCAATCCCCGGCGCAGGCACCTTCGACCCCAACGACTCCGCCAGCCCGTTGTATCGGCCCCCCCCACAAATCGCATTCTGCGCCCCCAACGCCCCATGCAAAAACTCAAACGTTGTGTGCGTGTAGTAATCCAACCCCCGCACCAGCCGCGGATTCACCTCGTAAGCGATCCCCCTATCGGTCAAGTAACGGCACACCGCCGCGAAGTGATCCCGACAAGTATCGTTCAAAAAGTCATGAATATTGGGCAGCTTCTCGACAATCGGCTGATCCTGCGCGTCTTTCGAATCGAGCACCCGCAACGGATTCGTCACGGCCCGCCGCTGCGAATCCACTGACAACTCCGGCAGATGCGCCGATAGACGTTCTTTCAGTTCCGCCACATACCGCCCCCGCGATTCCGGATCACCAACAGAGTTAATCAGCAATCGGGAATCATGAATTCCACACGAACCCAGCAACGCTGCTACTAACTCAATGATCTCAGCATCGAGCACCGGCGAATCGTGCCCAATCGCCTCGGCCCCAATCTGGAAAAATTGCCGATAACGACCCTTCTGCGGGCGCTCCCGCCGAAACATCGGCCCCAGATAGTAGAGCCGCTTCGTCCCCGGAATCTGGTCCATCCGGTGCTCAATGTAAGCCCGAATCACCGACGCCGTATTCTCCGGCCGCAGCGTCAGCTTCGAGCCGTCCTTATCGTCGAAGGTATACATCTCCTTTGAAACGATGTCCGTCTCCTCGCCGACGCCCCGCGAAAACAGCGCCGTCTCCTCAAAAATCGGGGTCCGAATCTCGTGGTAGTTGAATGAGCGAAACACCTCCCGCGCCGTCGCCTCCACCTGATTCCAAACGCCCGAAACCGGGGGCAGAATATCCCGAGTGCCCTTAACTGCTTTGATCATTCTTGTAAGTTTGTCCTAAGTTAACGTAGTGCGCCGCATTCTTACGGAAGCGCTCCTGCTCCTCCGCCGAAACATCCCGCCGCAGTTTCGCCGGCACCCCCATCACGAGTGACCCCGGCGGAACCTGCATCCCTTCCGGCACCAGCGACCCCGCCGCCACCACCGACCCCCGCCCCACCCGAGCCCCGTTCAGCACAATCGCCCCAATCCCGATCAGCGAATCGTCTTCAATCACGCAACCATGCAACACCACCGCGTGGCCCACCGTCACCCGCTCGCCCACATGACACTCATGCAGCAGGTGCTCCACATGCACCACCGCGTTGTCCTGAATGTTCGAATCGTCGCCAATAAAAATCTTGTTCACGTCGCCGCGCAACGTCGCGTTCGGCCAAATGCTTACCCGCTCGCCGAGTGTCACCTGCCCAATCACAACCGCGGCCGGGTCAACATAGGCCGAATCGGCCACCGTGGGGAGATTGTTTTTAAATGCGCGAATCATGAGGAGGAATCCCTTATTATCGCGCAGGGCTCCACTACAATAGGAGAATGCTGCGGATTCTTTGTCTCTGGGCCGCTCTCGCCGTTAGTCTGACGGCAGCTAAGCCATTTGATGTCGATGGACTCATGCGGATGAAACGTCTATCGGACCCTCAACTCTCTCCCGACGGAAAAACCGTCATCTTCGTCATCCAGAACGTCGACCTAGCCGAGAATAAAAAGACGAGTCAGATCTACAGAATCCCCCTCGACGGCGGCCCCCCCTTCGTCCTCACCACCGAAGGCAACAACGACCGACCCCGCTGGGCCCCCGATTCCAAGAAAATTGCCTACATCTCTGACCGCGGCGGCTCCTCCCAAATCTGGATGATGAACTCGGACGGCACCAGCGCCAAGTCCGTCACCAAAATTGCCACCGAAGCCGCCGGCCTTACCTTCTTCCCCGACGGCAAAAAGCTGCTTTTCGTTAGCGAAGTCTATCCCGAATGCACCGACGAAGCCTGCAACGAAAAAAAACTTTCCGACGATAAAGCCAGCAAAACTAAAGCCCGCGTCTACACGTCCCTCCTCTACCGCCACTGGACCACCTGGCAATCCAAACGTCGTAGTCATCTTCTGGTTGTACCCGTCGAAGGCGGCCTCAGTAAGGACCTAACCCCCGGACCCTTCGAAGTGCCCACCTTTTCGCTCGGCGGACCCGATGGCTACGCCATCTCCCCCGATTCGAGAGAGGTCTGCTACGTCGTCAACACCGACGTCGACCAGGCCCTCTCCACAAACAGCAACCTCTACACCATCTCCCCCGATGGTGGCGAGGCCACCAAGATCACCACCACTCCCGGTGCCGACGTGTCTCCCGCCTACTCCCCCGATGGCCAGTGGATCGCCTGGCGCGCCCAGAAAACCGCCGGTTACGAAGCCGACCGTTGGCGCCTCTTCGTCATGAAACGCTCCGAAGGAAAAGCCCGCGATCTCACCGAT
>CANNLB010000309.1 GCA_947505565.1 Acidobacteriota bacterium
GTTCGGTGACCACGTCGTCGAGGTAGGCGACCGGGTTGAGGATGTCGCAGGGGAACTCCTCGGCTCCGATGCCGGGGCTGGCCATCGCCAGGTGCGCCATCGCGGCGCTGGCAACGCCGAGTTCGAGGTTGCTTCCCACCGTGCATGTTAAGCCGGCGCCTTCGGCGATCGCGGTGATCTTGCGGGCGGAGCCGATGCCGCCGCCTTTACCGACGTAGACCGAGAGAATATCGGCAGCACCGGCGCGGGCGAGGGCCATCGCGTCCTGCGGCGTATTACAGCTTTCGTCCGCCATCACGGGGACGGAAACAGCGCGGCGGACATCCACCATCCATTGCAAGTCGAGCGCGGCGACGGGCTGTTCGGCGAAGATCAACCGACAGGATTCATGGATTTCGCGAATGCACTGGATGGCGACGCGGGGGCTCCAGCCGCCGTTGGCGTCGATGCCCATGGGGAAGTCCGGGCCAATGGCGGCGCGGACGGCTTTCGCGCGGGCGACATCGGCTTGGGGCTCGATGCCCACCTTGACCTTGAGGGCGCGAATGCCGAGGCCGATGGCCCATTCGGCGCGGCGGGCCGCGTCGTCGGGCGCGAGGCCGGAGACGGACATCTTGATAGGGACCCACTCGCGGACCGCACCGCCGAGCAGGCGGAAGACGGGTAGGTTAGCCGCCTTGCCGAGGATATCCCAGAGGGCCATTTCGAGGCCGGACTTCGTAAAGGGATGACCGAAGACGGAACGGCGCATTTTGGCGCTCAGACGCTCAATATCGCGGGGGTCTTCGCCAATGATGGCCGGAGCGAGAAAGCTGTTGATGACATGGACCGCCGTCACGGCGTCCTCGCCGCTCCAGACGGCGGTGCAGGAGACTTCTCCGAGGCCGTAGATGCCTTCATCGGTCAGCACTTTCAGCATCACGAACGGCGACTGATCATGCAGGCCGAGGCTGCCCCGAATGACTAACTCCGGGCGGATGGGGACGCGGACGGGATAGGTTTCAATCGCGACGATTTTCATAGGACGCCGTACTTGGCGAACACGTCGCGGAGATAGGCACCGGCCTGTAACTCGGCGCGGGAGTGGTTTTCGCGGTTGACCTTATCGGCGGCAATCGTGAGCGTCTCTTCGACGATGGCGGCCGGGATGACCATGATGCCGTCGAAGTCGCCGAAGACGAAGTCGCCCGGGTTGACGATCACCTCGCCGCAGTCGACGGGAACGTTGTATCCGGTGACGATCCCGCGGCCCATGGAGTCCACTGGTTTGATGCCGGCGGCGAAGACGGGGAACGCGATCTCTTCGATTTTGCGGATATCGCGGACGAGGCCATCGATAACAGCTCCGCGGGCGCCGCGGGCTTTCGAAGCAGTCGAAAGCAGTTCGCCCCAGGGAGCGTTGCGAGCCGACTTTTGAGTGCCGACGACGGCTATTTCGCCGGGGAGGAGGCTATCAACGGCCTCAATCTCCAGGCCGTAGGCATCTGCCGGGATGTGATAGACGTCCGAACAAGTAATCGTGCGGGCCCAACCGGCCATTACGCAGCCCGGATGCACGGGGCGGAGGTATTCGCGCATGGCTTGGTGGCGAACTCCGAGTTGGTCTAAGGCGTCAGAAACGACGGCGGTGTAGAGTTCCCGCTCGGCCATTTCGGCTAATTCGATCCGCTTTGCTTGATCCATCATGTCAAACCAGTCTACAAGGAACGGCCCGGGGTTGAAGCCGGGCCGTCCAGAATGCGGGGCGGATTATGCCTTCAGGGTTTTGCCGAAGAACTCGAGGGTGCGGGTCCAGGAGAGTTTGGCGGCGGCTTCGTCGTAACGGGGGGTGGTGTCGTTATGGAAGCCGTGGTTGGTGTTGTCGTAGATGAAGGTTTGATAAGACTTTTTGTTGGCCTTCAGCGCTTCTTCATAGGCCGGGATACCCGCGTTGACGCGGGTATCGAGTCCGCCGTAGTGGAGCATGAGCGGGGCCTGAATCCTCGAGACGTCGGCGGCGGGGGCCTGCCCGCCATAGTATGGAGCGGCGGCGCTGAGATCGGCACCCATCCGGACCGCCAAGGCATTGCAGATGCCGCCGCCGAAGCAGAACCCGACCGCGCCCACCTTGCCGTTGCCTTCCGGATGGGCTTTCAGCCAGCGGGCCGCGGCCTCGAAATCCATGCCCATCTTGGCGCGGTCGACGGTACTGAACAGCTTGCCGCCCTTCTCATCGTCGCCGGGGTAGCCGCCGACGGAGGTGAGGCCATCGGCGGCGAAGGCGAGGTAGCCGGCGGTGGCCAGACGGCGGGCCACGTCTTCAATGTAGGGATTGAGTCCGCGATTCTCGTGGATGACGAGCACGGCGGGGAACTTCGAACCTTTGGCGGGCTTAGCGAGGTGGCCCTTGATTTCGCCGTTGCCGTTCGGGGAAGGAACGGTGGCGGTGGTGGCGATGATGCGCGGGTCCGACTTCGGTACCTGCTCGGCGAACGCATAGTTAGCGCGAAGGCTTTCCCACAGACCGACTGCGGTGACGCCGCCGACGGCGAAGCGTTTGGCGCGATCGAGGAATTCGCGACGCTCAATGTCCCCGTGGACGTAGAGGTCGAACAGATTCAGCAGTTCTTGCGGGAAATCAGATGTTTTTTTACGTTCCATAGGCTGGAAGAGACGAAGTTTGCCGAGGGCATGTTACCAGCTTCGCCATCGATTGTGTTAAATTGGAGTCTGTTGCGGTGCCCTTAGCTCAGCTGGTAGAGCGTCGGATTGTGGTTCCGAATGTCGCGGGTTCGAACCCCGTAGGGCACCCCAATCGAACCGAGTCGAACTTTAATGGTCGGTCGTGGTGGATTCGAGGTCAATGGTTTTCCAATCGCCTCGCATAATGGCGGTGCGGATTTCTTCCGGGCTGTATTTCTCTTTGTGAAGCTTGGCGGCGAGCATGGCTTCCTTCATACACGTGCCGCAGTGTGAGCTATGATTATCGCGGAAACAATCGAGCAGGCCCTTGTGGCCGACGGAGCGGTCGCAGTAGCAGTAGCAGGGCTGCTGGGCCAGAATTTCCGGAATCTCCTTGGCGACTTGGTAGGCCTTGCGGATCATCGGATCAGCGAAGGATTTGGGGTCGAGGGTGAGAGGAAGGGGACGCGCGGCGGCGGCCGTCTCGTGGAAGTAAGGGGCGGGTGGCGGGTCAGGGATCATCTTTTTCGCGTTCGAGGCGATCGGCGTCGGTTGAGTTGGTGATTCGGTCGAGCAACCGGCGAGGATCAGGAAGGGGAGGGCGATGAAAAAAACACGCATAGCTTTAGTTTATCGGATGGTGGGGGCGGACGAGGTAGACTAATAGTTTGCTAATGGGTCTTCCTGGCGCTATGTTTGTGCGCAACCTGATCGCGCGCCGCAACCTGCTCTCTCAGTTGGTCCGTCGCGATTTTCGACAACGCTATATTGGCTCGGCAGCCGGGTGGCTGTGGGGCTTGCTGCACCCGATCGTCCAATTGGCGAGCTGGACGTTCGTCTTCTCCTACTGCCTGAATACGCCGATGCCTCCGGGTGAGGCGACCCAGAACTATACGCTGTTTCTACTGTGCGGGTACTTACCGTGGATGCTGTTTCAGGAAACCGTACAGCGAAGCGCAAATTCGATTCTCGAACATTCAAATCTGATTACGAAAACACTGTTTCCGAGCGAATTACTGCCGATTTCCGTGTTTTTTTCCTCCGCGCTAAACCATCTGCTGGCGGTTGCGCTGGCGGTGACGGCGGTCGCCTTCTGGGACGGCCATTTTTATTGGACACTGCTGTTTCTTCCGCTCTACACGGGCTTTTTGGGAATGTTGGCGGTGGGGATCGGGTGGGTGTTTGCGAGCTTGCAGGTTTATTTGCGGGACACGGCGCAGGGCGTGATCGTGTTTTTGACACTGTGGTTTTGGGCGACGCCGATCTTCATCAGCGAGTCGCAAGTGCCCGATGGGGTCCGCTTCATCTTGCGGGCGAACCCCCTGTCGTTGTTCGTCAAGGCGTATCGGGCGCGGTTGCTTTCGACCGACCTGCCGAACCTGCATGAGTTGGCGTTGATTGCGTGTTGGAGCGTCGGAGCGTTTTTGGTGGGCGGAATGTTTTTCCGCCACCTGAAACGGGGTTTTGCCGACGTACTCTAGAGAGCTTCGCGGAGAGCCGAAAGCAGCAGGTCGACATTAGCCGCCTGCGAACACTCGCCCATCAGGCCGATACGGAAAACCTGTCCGGCGAGTTGGCCGAACCCGCCCTGGATTTCGATGCTGTGCTTATCCAGCAGCTTTTTGCGGACGTCGAGGTCGTTGACCCCGGCGGGTACCTTCGGGGTATGCAGAGCCCACATCCGATCGGCTGACGCAACCAGCATTTCGAGGCCCATCCCTTCCAGGCCGGCCGTGAACGCGGCCGCGTTGCTCTGATGCCGTGCAAAGCGGGCTTCGACGCCTTCTTCCATGATTAGGGCGATGCCTTCGCGGAGCGCATAGAACATCGAGATCGGGGCCGTGTGGTGATACCGGCGCGAGCCCTCGTAATAATCGGCCAGCATCTTCAGGTCGAAGTACCAGGTCCGCTGGGCCGATTTGCGAGCCATCAGACGTTCCAGAGCGCGGGGCGTGCAGGTGATGGGCGACAAGCCGGGAGGGCAGCTTAAGCCTTTCTGCGTGCAGCTATAAGCGATGTCGATACCGACGGCGTCCAGGTTGATGGGCATGGTGCCGAGCGAGGTGACGCAGTCGGCGATGGTAAGGGCGTCGACTTCCTTGGCGGCTTTACAGATGGCGTGGCCGGGCGTCGAGACCCCGGTGGAGGTCTCGCCGTGGACGAAGGCGATGACGTGCGGTTTTTCGCGGAGAATGGCTTCGGTCGCTTCGTCGTCAGAGACGGTTTGGCCCCAGGGCTTGTCGACGCGGATGACTTCGGCCTCCTGGCGTTTCCCCATTTCGACCATGCGGTCGCTGAAGTAGCCGCCGTTGAAGACGAGGAACTTCGAGCCGGGTTCGACGAAGTTTGAAATGGAGGCTTCCATGCCGCCGCTGCCGGTTGCGGAGATGGCCAT
>CANNLB010000310.1 GCA_947505565.1 Acidobacteriota bacterium
AAACCGCACCCCGGGCACGTCCAGCCGATCGCTGAAGTTCGGCAGAATCGGGCTGCCGATCCGCCCCCAAGCCCGCATCCCCCACAAACCAACGCCTCCGCTCGCCAAGCGAAACCGTGACCCCGCCACCAGATCGGCTCGCCACTCCACCCGCGATGTGCCCAACCCCACGAACGTCACCCGCATATTGCCCCGATCGCTGCCGTCAATCTCCAGCGCCAGCAGCAAGCACGGCGGAGTGTTCATCCGCTCCTCCGCCTACGCCAGCAACTCGCCTCCTCCCACCGAATACCGCCCCGCGCCCGGCCCGTTCATGCCCCCCCAGATGCAACCCAATTGACGATGTCCGCCCCCTTCTGTCTAGCCGCATACACCGGCAGGTCCTGCAGCAGCGCATCTGCCAGCACCCCCGTCCCAAACACCTTCCCCTCTCCGCTCACCAGATTTGTCACACTCCGAAACGGCGTTGGCAAATCGTCAAATGATTCCATCTCCGGATACGCCAGCGTCTATCGGCTCAGCAACAAACCTATCTCATGCCCCTGGTTGAATCCGCTCGGCAATGCAACCCTGTGCTTCTCAAACCCAACTCCAGCAGGTTCGGATGCGCCTTCCGATCTTCCCGGCGCCGAAACCATAGATCGCGAAACGGCGGCGTCCCCGCCAGCAGCGTCACCCACGGCACCTCTCTCACGATCGTCCGCAAGTCCGCCGGCGACCGCCCCTTCGCTTCAAACCCGCCCACCAACACCCCCATGCTGGTCCCCGCTGCAAAATCGATCGCAGTCCGATGCTCTTCAAACCATTCGAGCACTCCGATATGCGACAAGCCGCAATCTAAAATCAAATGAAATAAGCCGCATGGCCCAACTCTATTGGAATACAATTTGGAGGGCAGTCCCATGCGAATCATCGTCCTTCTCTTCGTGCTCACTCTAACCGCCTCCGCCCAACGCGCCGCCCTCAAAGCAGAGGACGTGGCCGCGGGTCGTCAGGTCTTCATGACCTCCTGCTCCGGCTGCCACGGCCTGACCGGCGAAGGAGGTCGCGGCCCCAATCTCATGACCGGCCGAGCCGTCTCCCGCTCTACTGACGAAGTGCTCTTCAACGCCATCAAGTTCGGCCTCGCCGGCACCGACATGCCGCCCACCAACCTTCCGGATGGCAAGCTGTGGCAGGTGATGGCCTACGTCCGCGCTCTCGTCGCCCCGGCCTTTGAAATCCCCGTCGAAGGCGATGAGAAGGCCGGGGCCGCTATCTACTTCGGCAAGGGCGGCTGCACCAAGTGCCACGCCATCGCTGGCCAAGGTGGCCTATCCGGCCCGGACCTGACCAGCATCGGCCACCAACGCCCTCTCAACCTCATCCGCGAGGCCGTTCTCGACCCCGCACGCCGCATCGCCCCCGGCTACCAACGGGCCACGCTCCATCTGAAATCCGGCCAATCCCTCAACGGCGTTCTCCGCGACTACACCACCTACGAGTACACCCTGCAGGACGCCAAAGGCGACCTCCACTTCGTCAAGGCAACCGACGTCTCGGACTCCCGCCTCCTGCCCGGCAGCCCGATGCCCAGCAACTACAAGGACTCGCTCACCGCCACCGAACGCCGCGACCTCATCAAATTTCTCACTCGCCAATCCGCCCGCGGAGCCAACTAATGAAAACGACTCTTCTTCTCTTCCTCGCCGCGCTCGCCGCCTCCGCCCAAGTCAAGTACGAAGACATCCTCGCAGGCCCCAACGCCAACTGGCTCACCTACGCCGGCTCCTACTCCGGCCAGCGCCACAGCGCCCTCACGCAGATCACCCCGGTCACCGCGAAGAACCTCGTCCCCAAGTGGACTTACCACGTCCCCGACTCCAAAAAGCTCGAAGCCGTTCCCATCGTCTACGACGGCATTCTCTACGTCACCAACTCGAACCAACTCCACGCCCTCGACGCCCGCACCGGCCGCAAAATCTGGGTCTATCGCGACGAGCAAGCCGTCGGCTCCCGCGTCAATCGCGGACCCGCCATCCTCGGCGATAAAGTCTACTTCGTCACCTCCGACTGCCACCTCGTCGCCCTCCACCGCAAGACCGGCGCCATCCTCTGGCATAAAAAATACGCCGAAACCAAAGACGGCTATTTCGCGACGATGGCCCCCTTCGCCGTGAAAGACAAAATCATCGTCGGCATGGGCGGTGGCGACTCCGGCGCCCGCGGCTTCCTCGCTGCTCTCTCCGCCGAAACCGGCGACGAACTCTGGCGTTTTTGGACGATCCCGGCCAAAGGCGAACCCGGCGCCGAGACTTGGTCCAAGGACGAAGTCCGTCAATGGGGCGGCGGCGGCACCTGGCTCTCCGGCACCTTCGACCCCAAGCTGAATCTGCTCTACTGGACCACGGGCAACCCCTGGCCCGACTTCAACGGAGGCGACCGCCTCGGCGCCAATCTTTACTCGGACTCCCTCATCGCCGTCAACGTCGACACCGGCAAACTCAAGTGGCATTTCCAATTCACGCCCCATGACACTCACGATTGGGACGCCCAATCCTGGCCCGTTCTCATCGACATGCCGTGGCAGGGCAAGCCTCGTCAGATCGTCGTGCATCCCAACCGCAATGGCTTCTTCTACGTCCTCGACCGCGTCACCGGCGAGTTCCTCCGCGCCTCGCCCTTCGTCGATAAGCTCGACTGGGCCAAGGGCATCGACCCCCAAGGCAAGCCCATCCTCGTCCCCGGCAAGGACCCGACGCCCGGCGGCACCCGCGCTTGCCCCTCCGTTCGTGGGGCGGCCAACTGGATGTCGCCTTCCTACAACGCCTCGACCGGCCTGTTCTACCTCCCGACGCTGGAGCAGTGCGATATCTACAGCTCGTCCGTGAAAGAGCCCAAGCCGATGATCGGATTTGCCGGCACCGGCGGCGAGCAGATCCCGGCTGAACCCGGCCAACTGCTCCTCCGCGCCATTGATCCGCAGACCGGTAAACGCGTGTGGGAGTATCCGATGCCCGGCCCCGCCTCCGCCTGGGCGGGGACCGTCTCGACGGCGGGCGGCGTCGTCTTCTTCGGGGACGACACCGGCCACCTCGTCGCCGCCGATGCCAAGTCCGGCAAGCACCTCTGGCACTTCGGCACGAGCCAGAATATTACCGCTTCGCCCATCACCTATACCGTCGAGGGAAAGCAGTACGTCACCATCTGCTCGGCCACTCACGTCTTCACCTTCGGCCTCTTCACTCCGGCAGAATAGCGGGCATACGCTATTCGATAGTTCTCCTCGCCTTTTGCGCGTTTGCCCAGACGGGCCCCCTCATCAAGGAGCGTCGTGCCGTCGCCGACCCGATCGCGAGGTGCCTGCCGAAGACCGTGAAGGTGCCCGGGCACAATGGAAAGCAGATCACGCTGCAGGATTTGGCGACCCACCAGTCGCCGCCCCGGCTCCCCACCAACCTCAAGCCCAAAGACCCGACGAACCCGTAAGCCGATTACGCCGAATGATGTGGCCAACAATCGTGCCGCCGTACTGTCGGTTATTGAACGAAGGTGTTCGTCCCGGACTTGGTTAGGGCGTTGACTTGAATCTGCGAGCCACGACCGAGTTTCGCATCGAAGCGGTTGGTGGTCACCTGGAACTGCCCCATCGATTCCCGCGAAAACAGCGGCTGGCCGAACCCCGTGCCGTGCAGCGTAGTGTCGATCGCGTTCACCCTAACCCCGGGGACGAGCAAGGAAAGCTCCATCCAATTGCGGCCGTGCAGCGGGACGTTTTTTCATCCGGCTGGGATCACCGTTGCCACCCACGTGCGAGGACGTGGTTTCCACCGCGGCCCCGTCGGCTTCGACGTGAATCGTCGTCGTCGCGTTCGCCGGGCGAAGTTACGCATCGATCGTCACAGTTTGGCCGACCAGGGCGCGAGCAAGCACACTGAATAGCGCGTAAGAGCAGGGAAAGTCTGCTGCCCGCGGATTATTGTTTGGCCGCCGCTACGTCGAGTAGCGTTTTGTAAATGAGATCGACTCCAGTTTCGAGGGAGGCGATCGGGACGCGTTCGTCGTTGCCATGCATCCGCTTCAGGTCTTCGTGATCGATCGGGTAAGGATAGATGCCGTAGACGGGGATGCCGCGAGAGCGCCAGGCGGAAGAATCGGTGCCGGCCTGGAAGAGGTAGGGGGTCACCTTGGCCGTGGGATAGACCGCCAGGGCGTGTTTGACGAGAGCCTTGTAGAGTTCGTTGTCGAGCGGAGAGGGCTTCAGCGAGGCGCGCATTTTTTGATACGCGGCCATTTGCTTGATCTGCTCCGGGGTCGCGGGTCCCCTCGTCATCACCATCGAGGCAGGCTCAATCGCGATGCGCGGATCTTCGACGACGCCCTTTATCTCGTCGATAAGCTCCTCAGTGGTGGTACCCGGAATGGTGCGGAAGTTCAGCGTGACTTCGGCCGAGCCCGGGATGACGTTGCCGCGGAATCCGGCGTTCATCAGCACGGGCGCGATGGTGTCCCGCATAATGGCGTGGAGCAGCGTGTCTTCGGAGATGATCTTGTCGGCCATGGCAACCTTCTTCGGGTCATCCGAAAGGAGATCCCGGAAGGTGGTCTTCATCGGCTCAGGGCTCACGTCGGCGAGCGTCGAGAAGAACATCCGCGTCTCCGGCGTGAGCTTGACTTTAGTCTCGTACGCCGAAAGCTTTGTCAGCGCACGCCCTAAAGTGTAGATGGCGTTATCCGGTCGCGGCATCGACGAATGGGTGGAAGTACCCTTCGCTGTAAGCGTAAGCGACACGCCACCTTTGTCGGCCGTGGAGATGGAGACGTAGGAGGTCTTGCCGTCCTTGCCCTTGATGATCCAGCCGCCCTCGTTTAGCGAAAACTCGCAGTCGATCTTGTCCCAAGCCTGGTTGGCGAGCCAAGTGGTGTTGTAGAGGCCGCCTTCTTCGTCGGCTTCCGACAGGAAAATGATGTCGCGGTCGAGCTTGATGTTGTTCTTCGCAATGTTGAGGATGGCCTGGGCGAAAACGGCAAGGCCGCCTTTGAAATCGATCGCGCCGCGGCCGTAAACGGAA
>CANNLB010000311.1 GCA_947505565.1 Acidobacteriota bacterium
GAACGCCTTCTCCCACTACGTCCTTGGCCTCAGCTACGCGCGCAGCGCGGAGAAAAAGCAGAGCGTGGAACTCTACGCCGCCGCCCTCAATCACTTCCGCCGCATGCTCGACTTCAACCCCGACATCAACGAAAGCGCCTACGCTAAGAAGAACGTGCAGGCCATCGAAGCCGCGCTCCGCTAGCCTTTCCGCCTTAGCGCAAGTTCTGACTGTAAAAAAGGCAGATCCGAAGCGTCCGCAGAGTCATCTTGAGCGATTTCCAAAGAGCGGAGTGTGAGAGGATCGAAAGCTAATGATCGGGGGCTACGCTGGCGCAAGCAGTGCCTGACAAACGACTAATTGGGCGGCCAAACGCCCGAAACCCTCGCCGCGGCTTGAACGAAGATGTGACCCGACGACCGAAGCCACTCCAACAAGAACACTTGCGTTGGGCTGGGCTCTGCTTTAAATTCGATGAAACCCCTTCAAAATCTCGCGGGTCGAATACCGCAACGCGATCGGCCTGCCATGCGGGCAGTTCGTCGGATACTCACACTCGGACAACTTCGCCAGCAACCAATCCATCTTCGTCTGGTCTAGCCGCATGTTGATCTTGATCGCCGCCTGACAAGCGATCGACGCCGCAATATTCCGCCGCAACTCGTCCAAACTCGCCCCCCGCAACTCCCGCTCCGCCACCTCCAAAATCTCGAACAGAATCCGCTCAATCTGTCCCGGCTTCACGTCCACCGGAGCCGTCTTGATCGCAATCGTCCGATTCCCAAACGGCTCGCTTTCAAACCCGCTCGCCCCCAACTCATCCGCAATGCGCGCATACTCAATCTGCTGCCCCGCCGTCAACTCCAGCACCATCGGAATCAACAACTGCTGCTTTTCCAACCGCCCCGCTGCCCGCTGCTTCAACACCTGCTCGAACAAAATCCTTTCGTGGGCCACATGCTGATCCACAATCCACAGACCATCCTTTCCAGCCGCAATTATGAAGCTCTCGTGCAGTTGGCCAATCGGCCGCAAGTCCTTCAAGACGTCCAGGCTCGGCATCCCGTCCAACTGCACCCCTGCCGGTGCTCCGCCGTGGTGATTCGGCACCTTCAGGCGAGAGGGTGACACATCTACGGAAGCAGGCACGGGAGCTCCCGCCGCTGGCTGCGGCGGAAAATCGCCACTCAGCACCGCATGCCCAGTAAACAGGGGTAAATCCGCATCGCCCACGCCCAACGCGCCCGCCGCCGGTTCAGGCACCACGCTCCGCCATTCGGGCAGCTCCAACCGTGCGTTCTCCATTGTCTGCGTAAATTCGGAATACGGCAAAACCGCCGCCGGTTGCGGCCGATGCGCCTCCGGCATCGGCAACTCCGATGCCGGCCGAGCTTCCATCAACGATCCTCGTATCGCGTCCCGTACAAAGTCATGGACGAACGAACTATGCCGGAAGCGGACCTCCGTCTTCGACGGATGAACGTTGACGTCCACCTCCTCGGCGTCGCAATCGAGAAATAACAGCGCAAACGGATAAGCGCCCGGCGGCATGAGGTTGTAATAAGCCGCCGAAATCGCATGAAGCAACAATCGGTCTTTAATCAGCCGCCCGTTCACAAACAGGTAGATCGAGCTTCGGTTGTACTTTTGCACCTGCGGCCGCGAAACGAACCCCCGAAGCAGAAATGGACGCACCAAGTCCTCCGGCGCGACCTCCTGCGCGTGCGGATGTGGCGGCGGCAGCTTCAACGCCACCTCCCGCGCACCCAGATCAATCAAATCGTCGAGGATCCGCACACCGAAGACTTGAAAAACCCGCTCCCGAATCGTCGCCACCGGCGTCACGTGGAGCAGTTCCCGGTAATCGTGATGCAATTCAAAGGTCTTATCGGGATGGGCCAGCGAGTAGTGCGTGACCAGCGAAGCGATATGCGCCAATTCCGTTTGGTCGCTCCGCAAGAATTTCTTGCGAGGCGGCACGTTGAAGAAGAGATCGCGGACGGTCAGAATCGTGCCAGCCGCCAGTGCCGCCTCTTCGCATTTGATCATCTTCCCGCCCTGGATTTCGACGAGCGTACCGGTCGTCTCTTCGGGCGCTCGGGTCTCCATCGTCAATCGCGAAACACTCCCGATCGAAGGGAGCGCCTCTCCGCGAAAGCCCAGAGTGGCGATGGATTGCAGGTCTTTCAAAGATGAAAGCTTCGAAGTGGCATGGCGCTCGAAGGCCAACATGGCATCGTCACGTAACATGCCATGGCCGTCGTCGGTGATCCGGATCAGCCGGCGTCCTCCGCTTTCAGCCTCGACCCGGATCGCGGTAGCGCCAGCGTCGAGGGAATTTTCGAGCATCTCCTTAACGACGGAGGCAGGCCTTTCAACGACTTCACCTGCCGCGATCTGATTTGCTACTGCGTCCGGAAGAACGCGAATTCGGCCCATTAGGCCCTATTGTACTTTGATCCCGCGTTCGTCAAGCAGTTCTCCGGTCACCCGAAGAAGATTCAATAAATTCCGGCGGTACAGTACGGTCTGGTTCACCAGAGCCGCTTCCGCATTGACGAGCCGGGTTTGGGCGTCGAGGACGAAAAAGATCACTGACGTACCCAAGTCATATTTTTTCTGTTCGGCGTCCAATTGCTTCTGCGCGAATCCCTGAGCGACGACGGCTAGCTTCACGCTCGCCTTCGAAGACTCAACTTGGCTGACCGCGGTCAATACCTGCTGCCGTATGTTCTGTTCCGTGCTCCGGCGCGCCAGAATGTCCTGCCGCTTGGCAACGACGGCATCTGCGTAGTTAGCCGCCGCCGCCCGATCCCGAATCGGCAGACGCATGGTCAGCCCGAACGAATAGATGGGGAAGCCAAAGCCAAATACTTGCTCTAAAGCATCGCCGAAACCGCCGGGGATAACCATCGTCGTGGGACCGACCCGTTGAAAGAACCGACCACCACGACCCGTCGAAATGTAGGTGCCGCGGAGGGAAAAGTCAGGACGAAGAAGATTCGTCTGCTGCTTCAAGACTAAGTCGTCAGTTTGCAACTCTTCGTTAATCGAGCGGATCTCAGGGCGCAATCGAAGCGCCTTTTCAACCGCCTTCTCTCGGTCAATCTCCGTATTGTCCGCCGGAGGCGCCACCGATTCGGTCAAACTAATCGGCATCTGCCGAAACTTCACGTCCAAATCGGCTCCCATCTGCCGCCGCAACACGTCCTCGGCTTGCTGCAATCGATACCGGGCCTGCAGAACTTGAATCTCCGCAGATGCATAATTGGCTTCGGGCTGATAGATGTCCAACGGACTAATCGCCCCGAGTTCCAACTCCCGACGCGAACGCTTCAGCGCTTCGGCCGAAAGCTCCAACGCCTTTTCCTGCACCCGCAAACTCTCGCGGGCTCCGATCAAGTCCCAGTAAGCCTGCTCCGCCGTCGTCAAAAGCTGGAAAACCGTGGTCAGAAAATTTTCTTGACCGATGCGCAGGCGGCTTCTCGCAATGGTAATCGGCAGTTTGTTGATCGCAGTTCCCCGGTTTCGTAATAACGGAATCGTGACGCCGGAAACCAGCTGCGCATTCAAAGCCGGATTGAAGAACGCAAAAGAATTATTCGTCGATATCTTCGAGGCCGTGAAGCCGGTATTGAATTGCACACCATTGGCGAGCGTCTGATTGTAGGAAAAGTTACTCGGCTGGGAAAGCTGATTCAATGTCTGAGCGCCTTCGAGGGAACTCGTCGTCGGGGTAACCGACCGCTGGCTATTGAAACTACCCGTCAAGAATGGGTCAAAGGGTGCATAGGCGCGGGTGATCGCGTTCCGTTGAATCTCGACGTTCAGCCGCTGCACATCGATATCCACGTTATTCGCCAGAACCAATTGGAGATAACTCCGCAAAGATAGCTCCAACTTGTTGTCCACCGCATAGTCAACAAACTTCGCCGGAAGACGGAGTTCATACCGAGGGGCGAGTTGGCCGAAGTGCCTTGTGAAATATGCCCTCTGCCCAAAAACAGGAGCCTCTAAAAGGTCTTTGTCCGTCTTTGTGTAACTGAAGACCGAGTCGGGGGCCGTCGTCGAGCCAAGCGGTGCGGCCGCCTGCTGGGCAAAAGAGCTAGTCGTAACCACGGTAGCCGTGGCGAGAGAAAGAAGTCGATGTTTCCAATTCATGCGGAACCAAATAGGGGCCAAAAACTAGGACTCCTGAAATCCTCTTATTCGTAACGTATGGCTTCGATCGGATCGAGCCGTGCGGCCTGCACTGCGGGATAGATCCCGAACAGCAAACCGATACCGCAAGATACACCCAGCGCGACCACAATCGACGAGGTGGTGACAACCGTGGACCAACCAGCGGCGGAGGCGATGATTTGCGAGAGGGTAACACCGAAAGCCACCCCGATCAATCCGCCTAAGGTTGAAATCAATACCGCTTCGGTCAGAAACTGTCGCACGATGTCCTTCTGCTTGGCACCAATAGCGCGACGGATTCCAATCTCGCGGGTCCTTTCCAGCACGGTCGCCAGCATGATGTTCATAATGCCAATGCCGCCAACCAGCAGCGAGATGCCCGCGATACAGATCATAACGATGCTAAAGATAAAGCCCGTCCGGCGGCGCTGTTCGAGAAGCCCAGCCGGAACGGTGATGGCAAAGTCGCCCGCGTCCTTATGCGTCGCGGTGAGAATCGCGTTGACGACGTTCGCAGTCTCAATCGAATCCGTACCGGTCGCAACTTTGATATACATCCCGTCAATCTCGTCCTTCAAATACGAGTTGTTATCTTCAAAACGGCGCATCACGGTGTTCAATGGCGCAATCACCAAATTGTTACCGCTCGATACTTCGAGCCCTTCAACGCCCGAATCGGCCGTTGCCTGTTGCGCCAAAACGCCAATCACCTGGAGCCACGTATCGTTGATCTTGACGAACTTACCCACGGCGTTGTCGTAACCTAACAGATTCACCTTCGCCTGTTCTCCCAGGACGCAGACCGGAGCCGAGCGAGAATCGTCCTCTTCGCTAAAGAACCGACCTTCGACGATCTTGAGGCTATTGATCTGCAGGTAATTCGGCAGC
>CANNLB010000312.1 GCA_947505565.1 Acidobacteriota bacterium
ACCAAAAGGCCTCGACTGGTCAGTCAGCGGCTAGTTTGTGAGAAATCCGGGCTAGACCGTTGGGGAATCGGGATTTGGCCGAGAGCAGCAACCGATGAGGCGGGCAGGTGTGGCCCGAGGCGAGGACGAATACGGGTGTTCGAAACGTAACCGGCTCATCCTGCTCTACGGCATCGGCCGCGACGATCCGCGGTCGTCTTTCGGCCATAATCCGCTTGGGGGCCAGGGTTCCAGGATGGATGGAAATGGCTTTTTCGTCGAGCAGTTTTAGGAACGTAAAATCGGGCGAGTAACGCGCCCCGTTGGGGCAGATGGCGCAGGTGTTGCCGCGGACGCAGGCGGCGCGCCCGTCGTAGGGCACGGTGTTCTGGGGGACGGGGGTATTCCAGAACGGAATGCCGGAGCGCTCGGCGCCTCTTTCAAGCGGGCCAAGTTGTAGGTGAGCGGCGAGGGGACGATTGGGATAGGGCTCACTGCGGGCGTCTTCGGCGGAAGGCCCGGGCTCGTCGAAGACGCCCAGTTTCCGCTCGGCCTCGCAGTAGTAGCGTTCAAGCTCGGCCATTCCAGCGGCCAATCCGCCGCGAGGCCATAGAGCGAGCGGAGCCGCAGGTCTTCCTGCGAGAACCGGTTGCAAACTCCTCCCCAGTGCAGAGCCGAGCCGCCCAGGGGCATCGCCCGACCATGGGTTTTCGTCTTAGTCGATTTTGCGTTGGCGATGTTCGCCGCGCTTTTTGAAGTTGAAGCACGTCTTCCCGGCTTCGACGATTCGGATGTTGAACCCGGGCCGCAACTCCGTGAGTTTCAATGAGAGCATGGCGGCAGAGATGCCGCCGCCAACGATGTCGATATCCGCTTCGAGGGTCCTCATCGGAGGGCCTTCGACTGTTGGTCGGCGGTCGAGAAACCGCGGCAGTCATGCCAACAAATCGCTCGTTCAAGGTAAACGTCGTTGGTTTCGGCGGAGCGAGACCAGAAAGCCATCAGGTTTCTGGCGATGTGCTGGCCGCTGGGGGCCAACGGCAGGGCGGGTGACACGGGCGGCCGTCATCGAAGCAGCTAACCGCTCCCGGCGTTCCGCAACTGGCAGGCTGGCGACCGTTGCGCCCATGGCCGCTCGCTGGGTCTGACAGGTCCGCAGCGGAGACGCCGACTTTGTACTCATTCGGGTTCGGCCGTAGCCGTGTTCCATGTCGGCACCGGGCCGGTATCCGGCCACCCGGGCGTCGAAGTCCGGGCGATCTTGGCGACCGCTTCCGCGGCGCTTCCAAACGCCGTCGCCGCCCACGCGGACCGCAGCCCAAAAGGGATCGACGCAACGACCTGCAGCCATGCTCGTCGAAACATGAAGCCTTGCCTACTGGTGCGTCGCTGGGGACAAGCTCAGAATACAGCGCCAAATGTCATTCGTATTGCAGTATGATTTTAAGACCATTAGAGTTTCAAATAGAACAAAAAATGGTTTAGTGGGAGGTCTCTGTCTTGAAAACTAGCAAAGTTGCTCGTTTGGCGCTATTTGCCGTTTGGCTCGCGTCCACTCTTTTTTCTCAGTCGTTCACGGGTAGTGTGAACGGCATTATCACGGATGATTCCGGCGCGGTTGTCGGCGCGGCCAAAGTCGTTGTCACCGACCGTGACCGCGGAACTTCGTTTCGCTCGGTCGCGGACGGTTCGGGCCGGTTCGTCGTAACCGCCCTACCCCCGGGAAACTATTCCCTTTCCGTCGAAGCCGCCGGCTTCAAAAAGTATTCTAGTAGCGCCTTCAGCATCGCAGTGCAGGAACAGCGCTCTCTCAACGCGCAGTTACAGGTGGGCGATGTGACCACCACCGTCGAAGTGGGCGGCTCGGCGGCGCTCGTCAATACGACCATCTCGAACCTCGGGCAGGTGATCGACAACAAGTACATTCTGCAACTTCCGAACCTAGCGAGGAACTCAATGAGCCTTGCTTATCTCACTCCGGGTGTCGTCGGTTCCGGCGGTCGCCGGGGCGACAACAATACGAACTTCAGCGCCAACGGTTCGCGGAACTCGACCTCCGACGTTCTCGTCGACGGTGCCACGGTCGCGACGGTAGAGCAGAACTCCGGCGTTACCGACCTCAAGTTCTCGCCCTCGGTCGACGTCGTGCAGGAGTTCAAGATGCAGACGAACTTCTTCTCGGCCGAATATGGCCAAACCGGCGGAGCGGTCGTCAACATGGTAACCCGGTCCGGCACCAACAGCCTGCACGGCACCGGCTACTACTTCATGCGCGATGCCGCGCTGAATGCCAACGACTGGTTCGCCAACCGCGCCGGTCGGGCGATTCCGTCCTTTCACCGTGACCAGTATGGCGGCGTGATCGGCGGACCGGTGATCAAGAATCGGACCTTCTTCTTCGGGGCGTACGAATACACCAAGCAGGAGAGCCCCACGAGTCAACAGGGCAGCCTGCCGACCACCGAACAGTTGGCGGGAGACTTCTCGAAGACCTTCAACGCTGCTGGGCAGTTGATGCAGGTCTTCGATCCCTACAACACCTTCACTAACGCGGCTGGCAATCTCCAGCGCCAACCTCTCGCCGGCAACATTATCCCGGCTTCCCGCATGAACCCGTTGGCCGTGAAAGCGCTCTCCTTCCTGCCGAAGCCGAACCAGGCTGGCGCGGCGTTCACCAACGCCAACAACTGGTTCAACCAAGGCGTCAATCCAAGCACCGGCCACCAGATCACCCTTAAGGGCGACCACAACTTCAACCAGTCCAACCGCCTCAGCGGGCGTTGGAGCAAAGCGATGGGGGATGGCACGAACCCGAATTTGTTCGGCGAGGGCAACCCTGCTTATTTCACCGGCGGCCCGAACTTTACCCGCACGCAATCCATGGTCGGCGATTTCACCCATGTCGCCAATGCCACCACCTTGTTCGTGTTCCGCTACGGCTACACCTACTCGAACTTCGGGCGCAATCCCTTCTTCGATAAGTTCGACCCCACAACTCTGGGTTTCGCTTCGAACGTAAAGGACAACGCCACCAACCTCGTATTCCCTCGCTTCGCTCCAGAAGGCTTTCGCGAGTTCGGCACCGAAGGCTACTGGATCATGGACCGTCAGGAAGCGGTTCACCACTGGTCCGGCTTTGTGTCCAAGACGATTGGCGGCCACAATATCAAGGCCGGCGGCGAACGCCGCTACAACCGCCTCGACTACCTCCAACCCGGCAACCCCTCCGGCCGGTTTAACTTCGGTCGCGGTGTGACCTGCGCGGACCGCTTCACCTGCCCCGGCAATCAGGGTAATGGCCTCGCCGCCATGCTCCTCGGTTGGACCACCGGCAGCGAATACCAAATCGAACCGAAGGCGTTCTCCCGATCCGCCTATTGGGGTTTCTACTTCCAGGACGATTGGAAGCTGACAAACAAGCTCACCGTCAACATCGGCGTGCGCTACGACTTTGACGTCCCGCGCTGGGAAATGCAAGACCGTTACAGCTATTGGGATCTGAATCAGCAGTCCTCCATCAAAGCTCCCGGCCTCGATACCCGTGGCGTTGTCAAGTTCGTCGACGAAAAGAACCGGTCGCCGTTCGACGCGGACCGCAACAACTGGCAACCTCGGATCGGGTTTGCCTACGCCCTCAATCCGAAGACCGCCATCCGCTCCGGCTATGGCCTGTTCTACACCCTTTCCCGAGCGACCGTGTTTGGTCGACCGGGCACCGGGTTCACGATCAACTCGCCGTCGATCTGGTCGCTCGATTCGAACGCCACACTCAACTCGCAGTTGAACAACCCGTTCCCGAATGGCGTCCAGCTTCCTCCGGGCCGCAGCCAGGGCGACAACACTTTGATTGGGTTCGGCACCGGCACCATTGTTCGCGACAACAACCGGAATCCCGAATACCATTCGTGGAACCTGTCGATTCAGCGCGAACTACCCAAGCAGACCGTGCTGGAAATGAACTACACCGGTAGTCGTGGCACACACCTCTTCATGCCGATCACGACCTTATCGCCGCTCTCGCCGCAGTACTGGGGCCTGGGTCGTACGGCGCTCAACGCGCTGGTGCCTAACCCGTTCTTCGGGCAGATCACCGATCCCCGTTCCGCCCTCAGCCAACCCACGGTCACCCGGGTTCGCACCCTGCGCCCGATGCCGCATTTTGACGGCACCAGCGTTGGCCAAGCAGAACCGGCCCGGGGCAGTTCCAGCTACCACGCCCTCCAGCTCAAAGTGGAGAAACGTTTCAGCCAGGGGCTCACTCTGCTGACGCACTACACTTGGTCCAAGATGCTCGATGACGTTTCGCACAGCTCTGGAAATGTCTCCTGGCTCGGCGGCTCGACGTCGCTCCAGAACATCTGGGATCTGCGCGGCGAAAAGTCGCTGTCCTCGCACGATGTCGCCCATCGCTTCGTCATGACCGGCTCCTACGAGCTTCCGTTCGGCAAGGGCCGCGCTTTTGGCTCCGGCATGAATCGCGTTGCCAATTGGGTTGTCGGCGGCTGGGACATTAGCGGTATTTTGCTGATGCAAGGTGGCAACCCGTTGCAGGTACTGCAATCCGGTGGCACCATTTGGGACGGCACGCAACGTCCGAACCTGATCGGCGACCCGAGCACGACTGGTCGGGTGCAGGACCGGATCGATCGGTACTTCAACCCGGCGGCGTTCTCGCAGCCGTTGGCTGACGTTCCGGGTTCGGCTCCTCGCAACTTGAACTACCGCGCACCTGGGATCAAAACCCTGGACGCAGCGTTGTTGAAGAGCATCACGGTGAAGGAAGGGCATCGCCTCGAGTTCCGTATCGAAGCGACCAACTTCACCAACACTCCGATGTTTGGTGATCCGGCTGCATCCTTTGGGGCAGTCAACTTTGGACAGATCACCGGGCTACGGAGCGGTGTTGGTCCTCGCAACATTCAGTTTGGTTTGAAGTACTACTTCTAAACTAACTAACCGCCCGCAAAGCAGTAAAGCGCGCCGCGCGTTCGGAGATACATTTTGTTATCGACGAACGCCGGCGTCGCGAAGATGGGCTCGTCCATCTCAACAG
>CANNLB010000313.1 GCA_947505565.1 Acidobacteriota bacterium
GCCAGGATTGCCGGCGGTGTGGAAGTGGCCGAAGTACTTGAAGTTCTGTTCGATGGTGCGGATGATGTCGCCTTCCATGATCTGCATGTGATAGATGTCGTAGAGCAGTTTGAAGCGGGGGGAGTCGACACGCTTGCAGACTTCGACGCCCCACCAGGTGCGGTCGCATTGGTAGTCGGGATGGTTGACCTTGCTATTGAGGAGTTCCATGCAGAGGGTGACGCCTTTGTCCTCGGCATGCTTCTTGACGGCGTTGACGACTTTGACGGTGTTCTCGATGCCTTGTTCGTCGGTGCGGCCGCGACGGTTGCCGGAGAGCATGATGATGTTGGGCGCGCCAGCGGCGGCGGCCTGGTCGATTAGCTTATTGGTGTTGGCGATGATTTCGGGGTGGAGGGCGAGATCGTTGGTGCCGTCGGAGAGTTTGCTACTGCCGGGGAGCATGGTGGGAACGAGACCATATTTTTTAAGAGTTTCGAAGCGCTCTGGTCCTTGTAGGTCGTAGCCGACGAGGCCGAGTTCGGCGGCGAGTTTGCATTGGCCATCGAAATCGAGGTTAGAACCGCGGAAGACACCGCCGCAGACTCCCTGCTTGAGACGGCCTTTTTGGGCGGGAAGAACTTGAGCGGGAGAGGCGCTGGAGAAGGCGGCACCGGCGGCGAGGCTGGAAGCAAAACTGCGTCTGTTCATGCGCTCGATAATATCATTCATGGGCTTTGCACTTTGGATAGCGGGTGAGCAGGCGTGGGCGGCGGGGACGCACGAATACCGGCCGATGGGGACGGCGGTGATTGCCGAGAACGGTACGTTTAACGCGCGGGACTTCTCGCGCGAGCGGAGGGCGCCGGGGCGACGGCACCCGAGTTTCATCGGGCTGTTCGGATCGCTCGAATGGGTGAACCAATACTTGGGTCGGCGACCGAAAGTGGACCGTAGCGGGAGCGAGGCGGTGCGGCAACTTCTCGATGATTAGTGGTATCTACGGCAACCTCATGGCTTTTCAAACGGACTCCAAAGCAACGTAACGCGGGTGATGGATGTGCTGTTCGTGCTGCTGATTATTTTTCTCGTCGTCTCGCCGACGAAGCCGGTGGGACTCAAAGAGCTGCTGCCGCAGGAATCGACCGGCGCACCGGCATCGTCGGCGACGACGGTGCTTTTGCGAGTGACGAAGGGCGACTCGTTTCGATTGAATCAGGAGATGTTTGCAAAGGATGATTTATTCCGGCGACGGTGGGAGGTGGTCGCGATTGGGGCGCAGAAGGTGTCGTTCGTCAAGGCCGAGGCGGGGATAGAGTTCCTGCGAGTGGTGCGGGCGATTGGCATTGCCCAGAGTTCCGGGGTAGACCACATTGGCCTGTTGCCGGGCGACGCCGTTACAATCTAACGATGACTCCTCAACAACGCGCGGAAGGCCTCGGCCTGGTTTTTGAAAAGCAGACGCCCGGCTATTTGAATCTTTGTATTCGCTCGGGCAATCATTTGCTTAGCTCCGGACATGTCAGCACCATGAAGGGCAAGCTGGGCGCAGGTGTGACGACCGAAGAGGGCTACGGCGCGGCTCGGGATTGCATGGCGAAGATTTTGAATTCGGTGTGGAACATGCACGGGACGCTGGACGGTCTGAAGGTAATCAAGGTTCTCGGCTGCGTGAACTCCGCGCCGGAGTTCATTGAGCAGCACCTGGTGATCAATGGGGCGTCGGATTTGCTGCACGAGATATTTGGGAAGACGGGCGACGGGTTCCACGCGCGTTCGGCGCTGGGGTTTGCATCGTTGCCGACGGGGGTGGCGGTGGAAGTGGAAGCGATCTTCGAGATTCTCTAGTGGTCGGCGACGGCACCGTCGGGGAAGCGGAGTTGTTGCCGCGTGTGGGGCTGGTACGGCCTCAGCGCGGCGACCTTCTCGTCGAGGTTGACGCCTAATCCGGGACGATCGGGCGGTTGGGCGAAGCCACCTTTGTAGTCGATGCCGCCGCCGTAGAAGAGGTCTTTCCAATACTGCTCGTTGCCGCGGTGGGTGATTTCCTGAATGGCGAAGTTTGGCGTGGAGAAATCGACGTGGAGCGAGGCCAGGGTGCTGACTTCGCTTTGGGGATTGTGGGGCGCGAGTTCGACGCGGTAGGCTTCGGCGATGGTGGCGATCTTTTTCATTTCGAGGATGCCGCCGCAGTGGACGACATCGGGTTGGACGAAGTCGACAAGATGACGCTGGCAGAGCGGGGCGAAGGCGTATTTGGTGAACAGGCGCTCGCCGGTGGCGAGGGGAATGCGGGTGGAGGCTCGCAGATGGGCGAGTTCGTCGAGGTCTTCGATCTGCGTGGCTTCTTCGACGAAGAAGGGCCGATACTCTTCCGCGCGGCGGCAGAAATCGATGGCCATGGTGGGGGTGGTTTTGCCGTGGAGGTCGATGCAGATGCGGAAGTCGTCGCCGACGGCGGCGCGGACAGCTTTGAGGTTGGCGATGCCCTCGCTGACTGAGCGCAAGGGGTCAATGACGTCGCCTTGGGTCGTGATGAAGGCTGCTTTGCAGCCGGTCCAACCTTCTTGCTTCGCTTGGAGCCAGGATTCGGCATAAGCTTGCGGCGAGTTGCCGGCGGCGTGGACGTACATTTGGACGCGGTCGCGGGCGCGGCCTCCGAGCAGTTTCCAGATGGGTTGGCCGAGGGCTTGGCCGAGGATGTCCCAGAGGGCGATTTCGACGGCACTGATGGCGGAGTTCAGAATGGGTCCGCCGCGCCAGCGAGGCCAGCGGTACATGGCTTGCCAGTGCATTTCGATGTCGGCGGGGTCCTTGCCGACGAGGTAGCGTTTGTGTTCTTCGATGGCGACGGCGACGGTGGCTTCCTTGCTCGTGACGGAGCCTTCGCCGAGGCCGGTGAGGCCTTGGTTGGTATAGATCTTGACGAAGACGTAGTTGCTGCCGTTGGCACCTCCGCGGTTGACGATGAAGGTTTTGAGGTCTGTGATCTTCAGATTGAGCGGCTTGGCTTGGGCGCGGGCCTGGGCGAGTAGGCCGTCAGCGGAGGAGAGCGCGGCGAGGCCAGCGGCGGCGCGGTGGAGAAAATCCCGGCGATTCATGACGGTATTCTACTGCTTTGTTTCGGGGTAAATGTTTAATTTCTGTTCCGCGATCCGCGGAGCGGGGTCTCGAGCGGGGAGATCGGCCCGTGGCGATGGTTCCCGCATCTTCGTCGGCGGGAAGTGAAAAGAGGAAACACACGCATGAGTATCAGCAGACTGCTTCGAAACACGACGTTTCTAGCGGGCATGGCCCGACTGGGCCTGCCGGCTTGTTCCCAATGTCGGGTCGAAGGTGGCGCGCTTGCGCGCTGGCCACCGGCCGCAGAATTCCAGGTGGTCGGCCTTGTTCTTCGATGTCGATCCCTACTGGCTTTCGCCCGCGCATCCTGACGGCAATCAAAGTCGTGCCGCTGCCGCAAAAAGGATCTAAGGATGAGGGACGAACTGTTTGGAACGAGGTGGCCTATCCCGATTGAATGCGGATGATCGGGATCTACTTGTAGGATTGTATGCCCTGCGCCACGGTCCCCGATACGGTCAACGATGGGCGACCATTCGTTGGATGTAGGCGAGGATTTCAGCGATGGCGCGGTACATGGCGGGGGGGATCTCCTGCCCGACGTTGACCGTTTTATAGAGGGTTTGTGCGAGGAGTTTGTTTTCCACGATCGGTACGTGTGCTTCGGTCGCCAGTTGCCGAATGCGAAGCGCCATAAAGTCCTTCCCCTTGGCGATTACAACCGGCACCGCCATACCGTCGACGTCATAGCGAATCGCCACGGCATAATGGGTTGGATTTACGATTACCGCGGTCGCGGTGGCGACGTCCTTCATCATCTGCCGACCCCGCATACTCCGCTGCAGCCGCCGGATTCGCATCTTTATTTGGGGATTTCCATCGGACTCGCGCGCTTCGTCCTTGATGTCCTGCTTGGACATCTTCATCGAATCGTTAAACTGTTTCCGCTGCCGAATGAGGTCGACGCCACCGAGCAGGAGCATGAGTCCGCCTAACTTCCAGATGACGCCGTTGATGGCCCCAGAAATGACATCCATCGCCGCCGCCGCGGTCGTGAGCGGAAGTTTCTGAAAGGTCCTCCAGTTTTCTGACGTGAAATACCACACGGCATACGCAAAGAACGCGGACATGAGCATTGTCTTCAGTAACGCCCAGCTGTTTTGCGACGGCAAGTTTTTGAGTCTCTGGAGGGGGTTAAGCCGTTTTAAGTCGGGTGCGAGCTTTTTACCGCTCCAGGAGAAGCCGGTCAGCAGAAGGTGAACCAGAAAGGTCAGGACGGTCAGACCGAGTCCGGCCGCCAAAAACGGCATCAGACTCCGGGAAGCCATTCGAATGGCGAACTGTTGCAGAAATACGCCGTGCATGCGGCCGGAAAAGGCCTCGCGCAGGTCGATGTACATCATTTCTCTCATGCCAGCTAGCCATGACGCACCATAAGCGCCGAGCAACGCGACAAATCCCAGGAAATGGAGACTTGAAATCAGCTCCCCGGAAGCGGCGATCTGCCCCTCGCCCCTCGCCTTTTCAAGTTTTCTTGGGGTAGGTTTTTCTGTTTTCTGGCTGCGATCCTGCACGTAAGGTGCCTACTTGTTAGCGCCGGTGAATCGCCGACAAGATACCGTTCGGATCGTTGACGGCGACATGCTCGTAGATTTTGGGGAATAACACAGTCATCCACGCCAGTAGCGCGGTGACGGACAGCAATTTCAGAGGGAAGGCAAGGGTCATAAGTTGTAGTTGGGAGTGGATCCGACCCAACATGGCCAATACAATGTCCAGCAGAAGCAGGAAGGCCAGCACCGGAATCATGGTCATCAGTCCGGTCGCGAATATGGAAGACAGAAAACCAACGATTTTCTCCGCTGCGCCGATATCCATGAAAAAGGCTCCAGGCGGGTACGAGGAGATATAGGGGACCCGGTTTTCTTGGACACAAGGTTGGCTTAATGACCGAGATCCAAGGAGACTAAGAGCAATGG
>CANNLB010000314.1 GCA_947505565.1 Acidobacteriota bacterium
CAACGTCGCCGAACAGCATTCCCCGACCGGTGCCACGGAGGACCTCCGCCCCGCCCGCGTGGCTGGTGGGATAGTAGCCGAACACTTCAGCGGGCACGCCGGCCTTCACGTAGGCCTGGATGATCCGGTAAGGCGTCCAGGGTTCGGAGCTGCCGGGCTTAAGGAAAAGCGGCGTCTTCAGAGCGATGGCGGGGGCCCAGAGCGAATGCACGCCGGGGGAGTTCGACGGCAGGATCACACCCATCGAGTCGCCACGTGGAAAGAAGCTAAGGGCGCGACCGTCCATTTCCCCCCGACCGGTATCGAGCATGTCGAGATCGGGGAGACGGGTGAGGCCCATCAGCACCGTTTCCATCGAGGCAAGGACACCCGCGATCTTATCCATGTTGCGGCGGACCATCACCCAGGGCAGGCCGGTCGTAGCGGAGACGGATTCGACGAACTCCTGCGGCGATTGTGGGAGGTCGTCGTTTAAAAAGTAGCCACTGGCTTTGCCGGCCATCGCGATCAGCTCGCGCGTCGTGAAGCCTTGCAGGATGGCCGCAGCTTCATGCTGCTGCGTGAGATCGCGGCGGATAAGCCCGACGTTAGCTTGGCTGACTTCGACATACGGTTGACGGGTGCGGTAGTGAACCGCGGTCGCGACGTCGACGCTCCGATAGGGTTTACCGTACCGCAGGATAGGAAGGTGGAGCATGGCTTAATAGACCCCCTCGACGACCGACTTCTGAAACCGGGAGAAGGGCCGGACGTTGCGGACACCGTCCCAGGCATACTGCTCGCAGGGCGCTTCTCGTTCGCACTCGTCGCGCTCGAGGAAGCGCGGGATGAACGTTTCCTTCGTCAGGGTGGTGAGCCGGACACGGCCAGTTTTCCCGTAGTCAACGACCTTGGTTGCGTCGTCGAAATCGACCACTTCAAGCATGGCGCGCGGGCATGGCGGGTAGTAGATGATGGCCCAGTTGTCTTCGGGCTCGGGGGCGCGGTGCGTGGCGAGTCCCATCAGCGTGTTGCCATAAGTTGGTGCGAAATACACGTTCGGTCCGAGCAACTCTTCGACCGCGAAGCGGTGGAATTGCGGAGTCATTTCGGTGCCGCCGCAGAAAACACCTTTGATACCGGCTTTTTCAAGATTGATTTTTTCGCAAAGAGCCTCGAGGAGTTTCGGCGTGGTGAACATGCACTTCACTTCGTGCGAGCGAAGGACCGTCAGAGCTTGGTCGATACAGTGTTGCTTGTACAGTTCGGCCTCTTGCAACTGGCCCCGCTTGATCAGCTTGATAACCCACCGGGGGTCAAGGTCGACGGAGAAAGCGATGCCGCCCCGATGTTGCGCCAGGTGCTCGACGGCTAGGCGAAGGCGGCGCGGGCCGCTCGGTCCGAGCATCAGCCAGTCCGAGCCTTTGGGGAAAGACTCGTCCGGGAGTGTCTCGGAGAAAATTTCGTAGTCGATCCGGAAGTCGTCCATCTGCACGCGGGACTTCGGCAGACCCGTCGATCCGCCGGTCTCAAAAACATACGCGGGCCGATGCGCTAAGCCTTTCGGGATCCAACGGCTAACCGGCCCGCCGCGAAGTTCATCGTCGGAAAAGTTGCCGAACTTTTCGAGATCCTCGTAACAAGTGACCTCCTTGCGTGGATCCCAGCCGGCCTCCTGGGCCCAGTTCAACCAGAACGGGCAACCGGTTTCAGGGTTGAAATGCCATTGAACGATTTCACGGACATGGACGTCGAGGCGTGCCTTGTTTGCATTCACTCTTGCAAAAAGATCGGGTTGGGTCGCGGTACTCATTGCCATATATCTTATTCTGATGAGATGGTCTCACGGATGACGCGGATTTTTCGACCGATAGTTTTTGCCCTCGCCGGCGTCGCTGGCGTGGCCGCTCTACTGTTCGGCGTATTCGGTGCCCGCCTGGATATGGACGGCAGCGGGGTGCCCGCGCGGGTGAAGTTCGACGAGCCGGAAACGCACTACAAAAGGGTGGAAGAGAGTCGGGCCGCAACTCCGGTGCCAACCCCTGTCGTGGAGGTTGCCGCCGAGGTCAAGGCTCCCTATTGGACGGACTTCCGCGGCCCGCTGCGGGATGGAATCTATTCGCAAACAAAAATCCTTACGGCGTGGCCGGGCGGGAAGCTGAAGAAGTTGTGGAGGCAGCCAATTGGCGGGGGATGGGCGAGTTTCGTCATCGCCCACGGGCTGGCTTACACAATCGAACAGCGGAAGGCGCAAGAGGTTGTGGCGGCCTACGACGTGACCACCGGGCGCGAGATTTGGACGCACCGCTATGAAGCTGATTTTCAGGAGTCGTTGGGAGGGCCGGGTCCGCGGGCGACGCCAACCTGGCATGACGGGAAAGTGTATTCGCTGGGGGCCGAAGGGCATCTGTTCGTGCTGGATGCGAAGTCCGGAAAAGTAATTTGGACGAAGAATATTCTGACTGATAATAATGCGGAGAACCTCCCTTGGGCGATGTCGGCTTCTCCCCTGATCGTCGATGATTTGGTGATTGTGCAGCCGGGCGGGCCGCAGGGGAAAAGTATCGTCGCTTACAACAAATTGACGGGGGCCAAGGTTTGGGGGGCGCTCAACGAGAAGGCTGGGTACGCCTCGCCGATTCTGGCCACGCTCAATGGGGAGCGTCAGGTGATGACGTCGACCGGGACTCGGGTGGTCGGGCTGAATCCGGCCGATGGCAAATTGCTTTGGGAGTACGAGTGGAAGACCCAGTACGACGTCAATAGTTCATCGCCGGTTGTGACGGGGCCGAACCAGTTCATGATCGCTTCCGGCTACGACCATGGGACGGCTCTGGTGGAGGTGGCGGCAGACGGGCTGACGAAGACGATCTGGCAGAACAAAAAACTGAAAACAAAGTTCTCAACGGCGGTGCTGCATGAGGGCTATCTCTATGGCCTGGACGAGGCAATTCTCGCCTGCGTTGACGCCAAGACAGGCGAACAAAAGTGGAAGGGTGGGCGGTACGGTTACGGCCAGTTACTGTTGGCCGACGGACATCTGATCGTGACCACCGAGCAGGGCGATATTGCGCTCGTCAAGGCAACGCCGACGGCCCATGAAGAATTGGCACGGTTCACAGCGCTGGACGGGAAAACCTGGAATGTGCCGGCCATTGCCGACGGCCGCCTTTTTGTGCGGAATACTAGGGAAATGGCGGCATTTCAGCTTTCCGCGCCGTAACGGTGTTGCAACACTGGTGGGTGATAATGACGGGTATGCGTCTGTTGCTGTTGTTGGGCATGGCGGTGCCTCTGCTGGCGGGAGAGCTTCGCGGGAAGTTGGACGATGCGCCATTCACACGAGTGCTTCTGACTTCGCCAACGGGCGCGATCCTGGCCGAGACGACGACGAATGCGGCGGGTGAGTATTTTTTCGCGAACGCACCGGCTGATGCCCGGCCGGTGTCGGCGTCGCGCGTCACCGTGACCGCGATTCGCGGGGCGGCGGTAGATGCGGCCGATTCGCCGCAGCTGAATCTGGCCGGGGAGAGAAGCGGACCGACGGTGGCGCACTCGCTCGAGGCGCAGCCGAACGTTCATTTTCAACAGACCGGGCCCGGCCAAGTCTCCCCGTTCCTGCGCGGGTTTACCGGGTATCAGGTGCTGAACCTAGTGGACGGCGTTCGCTTCAACAATGCTACTTTCCGGAGCGGTCCGAACCAGTACCTAGCCTATTTGGAACCGAGCCAAGCCGACCATGTGGAGGCGATGTTGGGCCCAAGCGGCACCCAGTACGGCTCCGATGGCCTCGGAGGAACGATTCAGGTGCTTTCGCGCCCCAGTAGCTTTACGGAAGTTCCGCGTTGGGCTGGGCGACTGAATCTGGATGGTCATTCGGCGGACCTCAGCGCCGGCGTGGCCGGCGAGGTTGCGCACAGTTCGGCCAAAGTTTTCGTATTGTTGGGCGGGGCAGGGAGCCGCCACAACGACCTGCGCACGGGCGGCGGCTTTGACTCGCATAATGTCCTGACTCGGCTTTATGGTTTCGATCGCGAGCAAGTGAAAAGTCTGCTGGGCAGCCGGTTGCCCGACACCGCCTACAGCCAAGCGGGTACTCATGGTAAGGTCGCGTTTCGCCCATCGGCGACGCAATCGCTAACCGGCTGGTATCAGCGCGGCGAGCTGTGGGGCGTCCGCAACTATAAGGACCTTTGGGGCGGCCTCGGAAGGTTGACAAGTGAACTCACACCGCAGCTGATGGACTTGGCCTACCTCCGCTATGAGAAGGTCCAGGCTGGCCCCTTCGATTCTCTTTCGGCACGAATTTCGATCAACTCGCAGCGGGACGGCGGAGTGCGCCAAAATCTACGGGTGACGGATGCGGTGACGCGCGAGTTCAACCGGGTGAACGCCTACGGCTACTCGGGCCAAGGGGTGACGCACGTTGGTTCCCATACCCTGGTCACCTTCGGCGGTGAACTCTACGATGAAAAAGTTCGTGCGCGAAGGACGGTGAACAATCTGGCGGTACGGCCCCTTTACCCCGACAACTCCTCGTATCGCAGCGGGGGGGCGTTTGTACAGGGAATGACTGAGCTTCCGGCGCGCCTTCGGCTGGGTTACGGGCTGCGGTACACACGGATCAACTACACGACCCTGACCTTCGCGGATTGGACCGGACACGGGTCGCTGTCCTACCGACTCACACCCTCTTTGGGCCTGCACGTAACGGCCAGTCGTGGCTTCCGTGCCCCGAATTTGAACGATCTCGGCTCGATTGGATTGAACGATCTGGGCTATGAGATACCCGTTATCGAGGCGCTGGCGGCGCGTCCGTTTCTGGCCGATTCAGCCGGTGAGGGTGCGCTCTCGAAGGGGACGGCGGCTCGCGCCTTGGGCGTGGAAACCCTTCGGAACTTGGAGACGGGGGTACAGTGGCGCTCAACGCGACACAGTGGGCGGGTGCAGTTCTTCGACGCCGCCTTGTCCGATCCGATCGCTCGTCGGACGCTGTTGTTTCCTGCCAACGCCTTGCCGACCGCTC
>CANNLB010000315.1 GCA_947505565.1 Acidobacteriota bacterium
CCCAGGCGTTAACAATCGGCTGCACCGCCGCCCACGACGCTTCCACCATGTCCTGGCGCGTATACAGCGTCGCGTCCCCCGTCATCGCATCCACCAGCAGCGTTTCGTACGCCGTCGGCGTCCGCATTCCAAAACTAGTCCCGTAGTTGAAGTCCATCGACACCGGCCGCAGCTTCATCCCCGGTCCCGGCTGCTTCGACGAAAACCGCAGACTGATCCCCTCTTCCGGTTGAATCCGCAGGATCAACAGATTCGGCCGCGCCGTGTCCGTCGCAAACAACGAATGCGGCACCGGCCGGAATCGAATCGCAATATCGGTAACCCGCTTCGGCAGCCGCTTCCCACTGCGCACGTAAAACGGAACCCCCGCCCAACGCCAGTTATCCACCAAAAACGTTACCGCCGCGTAGGTATCCGTCATCGCCTTCGGATTCACCCCCGCCTCCCCCCGAAACCCCGGGACCTCCTTACCACCCAATGCCGCCGGCCCATACTGCCCCGCCACCGCATGCGCCGCTACGTTCTCCGGCTTCAATGGCCGAATCGACCGTAGCAGCTTCGCTCGTTCGTCCCGCACCGCCGTCGGCTCAAACACCGCCGAAGGCTCCATCGCCACCGTCGACAGCACCTGCAGTAAATGGTTCTGAATCATATCCCGCAGCGCACCAGCTTCCTGGTAATACGCGCCCCGCCCTTCGACGCCAATCGATTCCGCCGCCGTGATTTGAACGTGATCAATATACTGCCGGTTCCATAGCGGTTCAAAAATCGGGTTCCCGAACCGAAACGCCAGAATGTTCTGCACCGTCTCTTTGCCCAGATAGTGGTCGATCCGATACAGCTGTTCTTCGCTGAAATACTCATGCAGCGCCACTTCCAAATCCCGCGCCGACGACTGATCATGCCCGAACGGCTTTTCGATCACTAATCGCCGCCACCCGCCGTTCCCATTCGCCAGCCCCGCCCGCCCCAATCCCGCCGCCGCCGTCCCATACTGGCTCGGCTGCGTCGATAAGTAAAACAGCACATTGCCGCCCGTCTGTCGCTCTCGCGCCACCTCGTCCAGTCGCGTCTTTAAATTGCTATAGAGCGCATTGTCGGAAACGTCGCCCGAAACGTAGAAGAGCCCTTTGGCGAACTCCTCCCACACCGCCGGGTCGAACTCGGAGTTCTCGAGAAATTCGCGAACCGACGCCTCCATTTTCTCGCGAAACGCTTCATCCGACATCGCCGTACGCGAGGTGCCGACCATCGCAAAGCCCTGCGGAAGCCGACGTTCAATCGCGAGACGATAAAGAGAAGGCAGTAGCTTCCGCTTGGTTAGGTCGCCATTCGCACCGAAAATCACTACGGCGCAGGGGGGGACACGGCGTTCGAATCGCTGCGGGTCCTGGAAAGGATTGGCATCGGCCATGACCTTCAAAGTACCATTGCGGGCTATCCTAAAGTAGTGACGAAACAGATACTGGCAATCGTGGAGGATCTCTTCTTCGCCGTGAAAATTGAAGGAGCCGCCAAAGCGGTCGGCGCCAGCGTGCGCTTCGTCAAAACCGAACAAGCCGCCCTCGCCGCCGCCCCCGACACCGAACTCATTCTCCTCGACCTCAACTGCAAGGGCCTCGACGTCCTTACTCTTCTGCCCAAACTCCCCAGCGAAAGAGTAATCGGCTTCGTCTCTCACGTCCAAACCGAACTCCGCCAAGCCGCCTCCGCCGCCGGTTGCGGCACCGTCATGGCCCGCAGCGCTTTTAGCGATCGCCTGCCGTCAATTCTGAGAACATTCCAGCAAGCCACTGATACCCCAGGCGTATAGCATTCTGCAAGCCTTTACCCCCAAGGCCCCGGCTACCCCGGACTCGAGCGAAGCCCGCGTCATCGCCAATAGCCTCCGCCGTCGGCTGCGTCACCGTCACGGCCCGCCGCGGTCTCCGCGACCGCCTACGCGCGATTCTGCAAGCGTTCTAAAACGGCCCCGGCTGCCCCGGACTCGAGTGATGCCCGCGCCGCCGCCAACGCGTCCCCAGGCGTCAAATTCCGTGCCATCGCGAGCGCCGCCGCCGCATTCAGCAAAACAATATCCCGCTTCGGCCCCCGGTCCACATTCGTCAAAATCCCCCGTGCAATCGCCGCGTTCTCCTCCCGGCCTCCCCCCACTAAGTCCGCCAACGAAGCCCGCGCAATTCCGAAATCAGCCGGGTACCACACCTCCTCCCGCACCCTCTCCCCCACCCGAAAAACCGTCGTCGATCCCGTCGTCGTAATCTCGTCCAGCCCGTCCGATCCGTGCACCACCAGCGCGCACCGGTTCCCCAGCGCATGCAACGCCGCCGCCATATTCGCCGCGTCCCTCACCGACGGGGCACCCACCAACTGCACCGAAGCCGAAGCCGGATTCGCTAACGGCCCAAGTAAATTAAAAAGCGTTCGCATCTTCAGCTCCGCCCGCACCGGCGCCACATGCTTCATCCCCGGATGCAACACCGCCGCAAACAAAAACGCAAATCCCGCCCGCTCAATGTCCGCCGCCATCAATGCCGGATCGGTATGAATCGGCACCCCCAGCGCCTCTAAAATATCGGCCGACCCGCACAGCGACGAAACGCTCCGGTTGCCATGCTTGCCGACCTTAACCCCCGCCCCCGCCACTATGAACGCGGTCACCGTCGAAATGTTGAACGTGTTCGCCCCGTCCCCTCCCGTCCCGCATGTATCCAGCAGCACATCACCCGGCTGCAGCCGAACCGGCACCGGCGTCAGCCGCGCCCGCAGACCCCGCGCAAAGCCCGTCATATCGGCCGGCGACAAACCCACAATCCGATACGCCGCCAAAAATGCGGCCAACGGAATCGGCCCGACCCCGCCAGACAGGATCAGGTCCATCGCCATTTCAGCCTCGAATTCGCTTAATGGTTTCGATTCAGTGACTTTATGCAGGAGAGGCAAAAACGCCATGGTAAACTACCAGTTTAGCGTATGAAAATTCATGAGTATCAAGGCAAAGCCATACTCGCCCGCTACGGTGTGCCCGTGCCGAAAGGCAAAGTGGCATTTTCGGTAGAAGAGGCTGAGGCTGCGGCGAAAGAGCTGGGTGGATTCGTTGTCGTCAAGGCGCAGATTCACGCCGGAGGTCGCGGCAAGGGCGGCGGCGTCAAGGTCGTCAAAACCGTCGAGGACGCCGTCACCGCCGCGCAGAAGATTCTGGGCATGCAGTTGGTCACCCACCAAACTGGTCCGCAAGGCCAGAAGGTCGGTCGCCTTCTCATCGAGGAGGCTCTCCCGATTGAAAAGGAGCTCTACCTCGGCATCACCCTCGATCGCGCCAGCGGCAAGAACGTCTTTATGGCCTCCAGCGAAGGCGGCATGGAGATCGAAGAAGTCGCCCATCATTCGCCCGACAAGATCCTCAAGGAAGTCATCGAACCAGGCATCGGCCTCGCTGCCTATCAAGCCCGCAAATTGGCCTTCGGTATCGGCGTCCCCGCCGCTAGCGTTAACGCCGCCGCCAAATCGATGATGGCCCTCGCCAAGGCCTACGACGAAATCGATTGCTCCCTCGCCGAAATCAATCCGTTCATCCTATTAAAGGATGGCCGGGTCATGGCCCTCGACGCCAAACTCAACATCGACGATAATGCCATGTTCCGGCACCCCGAATTCGCCGACCTCCGCGACCTCGCCGAGGAAGATCCGCTCGAAGTCGAAGCCTCGAAATTCAGCCTGAACTACATCAAGCTCGATGGCAACATCGCCTGCATGGTCAACGGAGCCGGCCTCGCCATGGGCACGATGGACATCATCAAGTATGCCGGCGGTGAGCCCGCCAATTTCCTCGACGTCGGCGGCGGCGCCAACGAAGAGCAAATCAAAAACGCCCTCCGCATCCTGTTGAGCGACGCGGCCGTCAAGGCTGTCTTCATCAACATCTTCGGCGGCATTCTCCGCTGCGACGTCCTTGCGACCGGCGTCGTCAATGCGGCTCGCGAACTCGGCATCAGCGTTCCCATTGTCATCCGTATGGAAGGCACGAACGTAGCCGAAGGCAAGAAAATCTTGGCCGAATCTGGCTTTAACTTCGCCGTCGCTGACGGCATGAAAGACGGGGCAGAACAGGCTGTGAAGGCGGCACAATGAGCGTACTCGTAAACAAAAATACTCGCCTGCTCGTGCAGGGTTACACCGGTGCCCAGGGCACCTTTCATGCCACGCAGTCCATCAACTACGGAACCACCGTCGTCGGCGGCGTCACCCCCGGTAAGGGCGGTGCCATGCACCTCGAACGCCCCGTTTTCAATACCGTGGCCGATTGCGTCAAGGAGACCGGAGCCAACGCCAGCGTCATCTTCGTCCCGCCGCCGTTCGCCGCCGATTCCATCATGGAAGCCGCTGACGCCGGTGTCGCCTTGATCGTCTGCATCACGGAAGGCATTCCCGTCCGCGACATGATCGCCGTCCGCCAGTTCCTGAAAGGGCGCAACGTCCGCCTCATCGGACCGAACTGCCCCGGTATCATCACCCCGAACGAGTGCCGCATCGGCATCATGCCCGGGCACATCTTCAAACCCGGCAATGTCGGCGTCGTCAGCCGCTCCGGAACCTTGACCTACGAAGCCGTCGGTCAGCTTTCCGTCCTCGGCATCGGCCAGTCCACCTGCATCGGCATCGGTGGCGACCCCATCATCGGCACGACCCATCTCGACGCGATTCAGCTCCTTAACGCTGATCCAGATACCCACGCCATCATCATGGTCGGTGAGATCGGCGGCAACAACGAAGAGATCGCCGCGGCTTGGATCAAGGACAACGTCACCAAGCCGGTGATCGGGTTCATTGCGGGCCAAACGGCGCCGGAAGGTCGGCGTATGGGCCATGCCGGAGCCATTGCCGAAGGCGGCTCGGGCAAGGCATCGGACAAAATGGCGGCTATGGAAGCGGCGGGTATCACCGTCTGCGCTTCGCCCGCTGAGATTGGACAGAAAGTAAAGGAAAGATTAGGACTCT
>CANNLB010000316.1 GCA_947505565.1 Acidobacteriota bacterium
GAGGGGTTCGCGCACCCGTCCCGCGGCGCAGGAGTAGTCACCGGTAAAGGACCAGCCGACTTCGAGGAGTGCGCCTGGATGATCGGGGGCGGCTTCGGACCAGAGGATGAGCGCCGATTTGCATTCAAAATAGGACCAGATTTGTTCGATTGTCCGTTCGGGGCGTTGCTCGGCGTGGGCAGGGAAGGAAACGGCGGGAGCGGCACCGGTAGTGACGGAAAAGGTTAGGCCGAGCGCATTGGCGGTGGGGTCGAGCGAGGCGGTGGTGGTGCCGCAGAGGCCGAGGAGTTGGTTTTCTTCCCGCTGGACGGTAACGCCGCCTTTGTAGCGGGCACCGGTGTTGTCGGAGATGACGTCGTGGACCCAGGCGGCCGAGATGGAGTGGGTGCCGCGTTGACCATCGGGTCCTCCGCCGACCAGACGGACGGTGGCGGCGAGTTGGACCGAGGAGTTGGTGGCGCCTTCGCGGATGCTGGAAAGGACGAAGCGTTGGCCTTCGGCTTCGACGGCGCAACGGCAGAAGCGGCCGTTGAAGGCGGTGTCGTTACTTTCGATGGAGGCGCGGATGATGACGACGGAGCGGGAGCACTGGGGTCCGCCCCAATCGCCATCCGGGGGTTGCTGGGGCGCGACTTGGGCGAGTAGCTCAAAGCTGCCAACGGCGTCGGTGGAGAGGGCGGCTTCGGCGGGCTCCTGGCCGGGGACGAGGGTGGGAAGAGGACGAGAGGAGAGGGTGACGATGTTGGCGTGGTCGTCTTCTTTGCGGAGTATGGACCATCGGAACGGCGTGCCCCGCGGGGTGACGGAGGCGCGAAGGGCGATGGGCTGTTGGTGGTTGAGGGCACCGGTGAGGAGTATCAAGTCTCGATCGGCCGGTTCGGCAGCGGCCGTGATGACGCCGAGGGCGACAGCGGTGACGACGCAAAAATCGCCTGCGCCGTCGACGCCGGCGAGGCCGAGTTGGAGGAGCCCGTCCCCGCGGTTTGCGCTGGGGCCCCGGGCTTCGAGCCAGAACGATAGGGGGGTGCTTTGGGAGAGGAGGGGGGCGTCAAACTCGAAGCCGTCGGCGAGGGGTTCACCATCGCCGCCGGTGGCGGAACGGAAGAGGAGCAGCGATGGGCCGCCCGGGGCGGTACGGAGGGATAATCGATGGCGGACCGAGGCCGGTTTCGGTGGGTGGACGAGGATGCGGGTGCGGCTGGAGCGACCGTCAGCGGTGGGGCAGCCGACATAGATTCCTTCGGTATATTGCTTGTTTCCCGCCGCGGTTTCTAGAGTTAGTTGTGCGACGGTGAGGGTGGCGGTGGTTTCGTGGTGCTTGTCGACCTGAAGGGTGAGGGTCTCTTCGCCGGGAGCGGTGGCTTCGGCGTAGAGGGTGAGGTCAGGATTGAGGCTGGAGGAGGGGATGTCATAGCAGTTATTGACGAACGGGATCGGTTCGCCGACGCCGGAGGTACGGAAGAGGCGGAGCAGGCCGGGAGCGCGCCGGAGTTGGCCGCCGGGCGCGACGGACTGGAGGACGATGGGGACGCGCGGGAGGGCAGAACGGCCCTGGGGAAGGAGGACGAAGTTGGAGGACGGGAGTACGGCGGGGAGCAGCACTTCGTCGGCAACGGAGCCGCCGTGGATGGCGACTAAGGAGAGCCTGGTGATTGCTAGGCCGTTTTTCGAATTCCGGAACTCGATGAGTTTATTGGGAGTTGTATCCTCGGCCCAATAGGTCTTGACGGGTCCGTACATTTGCCCGAGTTCGCTTGAGTCGCAGGTGGGGAGGAAAACGCGCAAGACGCGGGGATCGTAGAAGCGGAAGAGCAATTTGGCGCCGCGCGGATCGCGGACGGTGAGGAGCTTGCGGAGGTGGTGCCGAACCGATTGTATGGCGGCATCGCACTGGAGAAAGACTCCGAGGCTATTGCCGAGGTTGGCGGCGAGGTAGTCGGTATAGGCGTCTTCGGCGGTCAGCTGGACGAGGTAGGGTGCGGCCTGTTCGAGGGCGTCGGGGAGTTCGCCGGCGAAGAGGCAACTGTAGTTGAGATGAGAATTGGCGAGGGTCCAATAGGCCTTCGGATCCCGGGCGGTATCGATGATGGCCCAAATATCTGAGCGGGGGCCCTTAGGCCAGAGAGTGGCGCGGAGGTCAGTGGACATGAGAGTTACTCCGATTTAGCTGCTTGTTTTTTGCATTCTTCGCAGAGCGGCAGGCCCTAGGTGGCGGCGGTGACCAGAGTGGCGGCCTGTGTGTGGGCGGCTTTGTCTTTGGCGAAGGAGAGGGGTTCGGAAGCGGATTCGCGAGCGGGCGCGGGAGGCTTGGTGGCTGGGCGCACGATGGCGCCTTGCTGGGCGGCAAGGCGGGCGCATTCGGCGCAGAAGGGTACGCCGTTGGCGGCGGCGGCACGGAGGACGGCGGCTTGGGCTACGCCGTCGTGGTCGGAGTCGAAGGTGTTCGTTTCCTCGACAATTTCCGGTTCTTTGCGTTGGGCGGGCGGAGCTTCGCGGACGGCTGCGGCGATGACTTTCAGGCTTAGGTGGCCGTGGTCGATGAGGCCCTGGGGCTTGACGATGAGCAGTTCGCCGGAGACCATCATCTTCGCGATGGCCTGGAAGAGTTGCTGATCAGTGCTGGCGGCGGTGATGCCACGGCCTTGGGAGGGGACGAGGCGCCGAAAGCCGGCCAGCGCGGCGGAATCGTTACGGAAGCGCTTGAGGAAAGGAAGGGCCGTTTCCAGGGTCCAGCGGGTACGCACCTCTTCCCGCCGCAATAGCTGAAACTCGTGTGTGGCGCCGAATCGAATCGAGCTCATGTGGAAAGGCAGCAGGGCCGAACAGAACCATGATAGTACAGGCTCGCCGAGACACGGGCGACGTTTGGCATTCGGTTAGACTTTCCTTACACTTCCAGGAGCTATGCGGGTTCTCCTGACGATTGTTGGGCGGAGTTTGTCGCCCGCTGGGGGGCAATCGATCGGGGCTTCCCCGTGGGGCCGGCTGTGAGCGGGTAGACGGGTGCACGGCTGACGGCCGACGACGAATCCGGCCGAGTTGTTATAGTTTGCGTCCGTTGGCGCTTGGTTAGTATACGTTGGAGAGGGAGAAGGCGGATATTCAGGGCTACTTTGACAATATCGAGCGAGATACACTGCTGGTTTTGTGAAGGAACGGATCTCGGATCGAAGGGTTTTGCAGTTTCTTCGTGAATGGGTTTGTATTTCGAGGTTAGCGCCGCTGGCGGTATCGGCGGGGCGGGAAGCGAGGGACGAAGCGTCCGGCTTTTACGGGCGATCCGCTTTATGGAGGGGGACTGCCTAGGTAGGTGAGTACTGCGCGGAATCCGGAGTAAGCCACATCGGTGAAGATCATTGGCAAGCCGTGTGCGGAAAAACCGGGGTCGTAATTTGAAGGGGGATTATCCTAAATCCGGAAGCCAGTTGTGGCCCTGGAGTTGCATTCGTCGCTAAGCGAGCCCGTTCTGTTGGCGGCTTGAGTCGGAACGCAGAAAATGCCTACTTTCGCCACGGGCTGCTCGTGCCGGGACCGTAAAAACCGCTGCCTACGGTCGCGGCGGTGTAGCGGAGAAGCGGGGCTATGGGTCCAGCGCATTTGAAGGAATGCAAGTGGTCGCGGTCGGGGCGCGCGCAATGCGTCCAGATGCCACTGTCCTTCGCCAACGTCTGGCGGCAAACCAACAGTCTAGGCGATTAACCAAAGAAGGGGCGCGGTCACCACCACCCAACCCACCGCCAAAGACCAAGGAAACAATGCTTCCTCGATATGCAATTTGCTCCTGCGGTTGGGCGGAAGGAGACATCGCCCTCCTATCAAAAGCTGCCATCGAGGACTGCGCACGGACGGATCTGTGCGGGCGGCGGTCAGGAATGGCCGTCTCTACCGCGACCCACACAACCGCCTGCGCACTTCCCGGGACGGGGCTGCATGGGAGAGGCTCACGGGGAAAAACACTGGCGCGTGATCTGGTTTGCTTTCTCGGCACGGAAGACATGCGATACCATTGAGTAGTACGGGTGTATGACGATCCCCCACGCATCGTGCCAATTCCGCCTGGACTCGACCCGCCCTGGCTGCGGAAATTTTATTTTCTTCCCAAGCACTGCATTAAAACCATAAATCTACATCAGAAAGGCAATGTTTAACCTGCAGATCATCGGGGTCACGAGGGTGTTGGCACGGACTATTTGTGCCGACTCGCGGTGGGGCCAGGCGCGAGCGATAACTTCGAATCCATCGCTGCTTTCGAGTCCCGAGTCGACCATTTGGATCTTCGGCATCGGTTCGATCCGGCGGCGGCGAACAAACGGTGGCGTTCGACCTGGATGCGGCAGCAACGGCGACGGTGGACACAACCGCGATGCGAACGGCCAATGGTCAGGACAACCGGGGTGCGGCGCAGGTGGCGACGGTCACTCGCGGGAGTCAGAGATGGAGTTCGATTGCCGACGAAATCGAGGAAGTAATCGGTAATGCACCTTAAACACAAGACGCAGATTTACAAACTGTTTTTCGTGTTCGCTGTTTTGACGGAGATGTGTTCCACTCCACTATGGGGGCAGTGGACCAACATTGAAACGAAGTTCGGTACGGCCACGTTACCTGGGCTAATAAATACATTCGGCCGCCTCGCCAAATTTAACGGTCCGGAGGGTGTAGCGTTTAACAACGTAGGATATGTTCCGACTGTGATGTACGTTGCCGATACCCAAAATCATGTGATCCGGCGCGTAGTCCTCGCCACTGGTGAGGCCACAACGATTGCGGGGTCAGGAGTTGCGGGTTGGGCAGATGGGGTGGGGACGCTTGCTCGGTTCAACGTGCCAAGAGGGGTGGCAGTTGACAGTACGAATACTTATCTTTATGTCGCTGATGTCATGAACGGTGCGATCCGGAAAATAAATCTAAGTACAAACGCCGTCACGACAATTATCGGAAAATCATGCTCAACGATAGACAACGGCTCGAGTTATGTCGGGCAATGTGACAAAAG
>CANNLB010000317.1 GCA_947505565.1 Acidobacteriota bacterium
CTTTGCCGAAAGTGATTTGTTCGTCCTTGGCGTTGATGCGGGTGCCGACGGCGGTTTCGCGGCGGAAATCGAAGGGGGTGCCGGCCACGGAGCGGATTTCGCCGGTGGGAATGAGGTTCGAGTCTACGGGGGTGAAGCGGTCAGCTTCGAGTTGGACGAGGTGGTTCAGGATGGTGGGTTCGCCGGAGAGGTTGAAGTAGGCGTGGTTGGTGAGGTTGGCGACGGTGTCCTGGTCGGCGAGGGCGCGGTAATCGATGCGGAGTTCGCTCGAGTTCGTGATGGTGTAGGTTACTGTAACATCGAGTTTACCGGGGTAGCCTTCTTCTCCGGCGGGGCTGGAGTAAGTGAAGACGACCGAGTCGGCTTTGGCAACGGCCGTCCAGACGCGCTTGTCGAAGCCGCGGAGGCCGCCGTGGAGGGCGTTGGGGCCGTTGTTGACGGCGAGTTTGTACGTCTTGCCGTTGAGGGCGAACTGGCCTTTGGCGATGCGGTTGCCGTAGCGGCCGACGATGGCACCCATGTAGGGTTGCTCTTTGAGGTAGCCGTCGAGGGAGTCGAAGCCGAGGAGGACGTCGGCTTTTTTGCCGGCCTTGTCGGGGGACTTGAGGGAGACGACGGTGGCCCCGTACGTCATGACGCGGGCTTCGAGGCCGGCGGCGTTGGAGAGGGTGTAGATGTCTACGGCCTCGCCGGCGGGGGTGCGGCCGAAGGGGTCTTTTTTGACGGCGCCAGGGAGGACGAGGGCGAGGGCGAACAGCAACAGCGCGGTGCGGAGCATCCCGCTATTATAGTTGCGCGAGGTGGTTGAGGTCGTGGCCGGCGATGATTTCGACGATGTTGTGGAATTTCATTTCGCCGAATTCGGGGTGGTTGACGGTTTTGTCGAATGTTTCGGGGGGAAGGGCTTGTAGGAAGGCGACGGACCAGGCGCGGACGCTGAGGAAGACTTTGAGGGCGACGGCGGGGTCGACGGTGGGGTAGGAGTCGGCCCAGAGGTCCTGATCGAAGGGCTGGACGGTGTAGTTGGGCTCGGCGGCGGCTTGGCGGAGGCGGAAGGTGAAGGCGACTTCGCAGTCGGCGAGATGGGCGATGACCTGGCCGATGGTCCACTTGCCCGGGGCCCAGGGGGTTCCGTAGCGGGCGGGGTCAATGACCGCGATTTGGGCGGCGGTGGAGGCGATTACTTCGAGGGGATCTCGGTCGCCGAGATTGGAGGCGTAAGGGAATGTCACCGGATTGGTTTCGCTTCGTAGAGGACGGTTTCGTCGTCGTAGGTCATGGCCAAGAAGTAGACAGTGCCATCGTCGCGGAAATCGATCGCGTTGAGGCGGACGAGGTAATCGCCTTGGGGGGTGGGGCGATAGAGATTGATTACTTGTTGGAACTGGTTGTCCTTGCGGACTAAGAGGAAGTTATTGCCGTTGGACTGCTGGAAGAGTACGTCGCCGCCGCGGTTGGCGTCCATGTTGGCGACGCTGTTGGCGACTTGTCCGTTGGGCATGATGGTGGAGTTATTGACGACGATCGCCCACGCTGTGCCGTTCCATTCGGCGAGGATGTTGCCTCCGGCGGCGATGGTGAGGCCGGCGAAGAGGCGGGTTCCGCCGACACGATGAAGGTTGGCAATGCCAGTGACGCGGTGTTCGCCGACCTGGGTGACGTTGGGTTCAGCAAGCAATCGCCAGCTTTCGCCTTCCCAGAGGTAGAGGACGGGGACGTTGACGTTACGGAAGCGGAGGGAGACGAGGACGCGGCCGGTGTCAGAGAGGGCGAAGCTATCGTAGCCGGAGGCGATGCGGCCATCGAGGGTGGTGGCGGTGGTGGCGTTGGCGCTATGGATGAGTAACTGGCGGACTTCGCCTTTGGACCAGATGAAGAAACGATTGTCGCCGGCGGAGGTGGAGGAATTGAAGAAGATTTCGCCGCTGGAGTTGACATCGAACTGGCCGGGGTTGTTGACCGTTAGAGTGTCGACGCGGAGAGGAAAGCGGATGATCATGTCGGGCGAGCCGCCGGGGATGATGCGAGCGATGCCGAGGCCGTTGATGAAATAGATATCGCCGTTGGCGGCTTTGCGGATATTGAAGGTGGAGCCGTGGGAGCCGCCGTACCACATGGTATTGCCGAAGAGACGTTCGCCAATGGCGAGGGGGGATTGGAAATCGGTGCCGGTCCACTCGCCGACAGAGCCGGTGGAGCCGCCCATGAGGAGGTGGGGCTGGCCTTCGCGGGCGCCACCGATGAAGGTGACCATGTTGAGCGGGGCGGTTACCTTGACTGACATGCCGGACCAGGCGAGATACTCGGGGTCGGCGCTCATGCGGACCAGGCCCATGGCGACCGTATCGGTGCGGACCATGAGGAAGACTTCGCCGCGGGTGGTGACGACTCCGCTTTCGACGTCCTGGACGATGGCGTTGCCGACCTGGGGTTTGGCGTAGGTGAAGATGGCGTTGGGCTCTTCGCCGGGCTTCCAGAGATAGACGCCGTTGCCTTTGTTGTTGAAGGGGTTGGCGTGGATGAGGGTGCCGTGCTGGGGATGGTGCCAGAGGATGCCGGTTTGGCCGGACATCTGGAGGGAGTCGATCTTGTTGGCTCGATTGATGTGGGCGTAGTAAGTGGCGTTGTTATTGAGGGTGACGGCGAGAAGGAGATTGCCGTTTTCTTCGACCCAGAAGGTGGGATGGTTGCCGCGGCCGCCGGGGAAACTGCGGACGGTGGAGCCGGCGAAGGGATCGTTGACAGCGATGATTTTTTCGCGTTCGCCGCTGGGGGAATGTCGGCAGACGATGCGGTTCGAGCCTTGGAGGAGGGCGTAGTAGGCGGTGCCATCGTCGGCGATACCGAAATCGTTCTCGACATTGAAGGTGTTGCCGCCGAATTCGGGGAGCTTATCGAAGGTGGAGACGAGTAACTCGTAGTCCTGGCTGCCGTAGGCGCGGAAGAGGCCGGTGTAGGTGACGGGATTGTTTTCGAAACGGAAGGTGGCGCGGACGAGTTTGGAGCCGGAGCTGGTGAGAGAGTTTCGGGTGATGAAGATGTTGGCGGTGGCTTCGGTGGCGCCGAGGGGAGTGTTGTTGGCGAAGATGGGCAGGACGCCGGAGCGGTCGCCGAGGGAGAGTTGACGGCCGTTGATGTTGGTGTCCTCATACGAGAGGATGCGGCCGTTGCGGGTGATGGAATGGGCGAAGAATTCGTTAGCGAAGCTGCCGGGGGCGAAGCGGGGCATGCCGGCGGCGCTGACCATGCTCCACTGGCCGTCGCGCCAATTCATAAGGCCGCCGGCGAGACCGTCGAGGGAGGCGTTGAGGAAGAGATCGCCCGCGTCGGTGGCCCAGAGCATGGACTGGCGGGCGCGGAGTTCGAACTGGGTCCGCTGCTGGTTGACGTTGTGATAAAGGCGTTTGAGTTCGTACGTCTGGCGGACGTTGGTATTGACGTGGGCGATGGCGAGCCACTGGCGCTGAAGGCCGGTTTGTAAGTCGCCGTAGTTATAAGTAGCGACGACTAAGTTGGCACCTTCGGCGGTGGCAGTCATCATGCCTTGGGCGGTGATGCGGGCGGTGGAGGTGCCCCCATTGCGGAGGTTGGTGACGGACCACGACCAAGTGACATTGGGGATGGGGTTGCCATCGGCGTCGAGGGCGGTGGCGGCGAATTGCTGCGTGGAATTGACGTTGACGTCAACTTCGGACGGGGAGATTTTGACTTCGCTGGGGATGGTTTGGATGGCCGTTTCAGCAACGACGAGGCCCGAGCGGGCGGTGACGCGGACGACGCCGAGGTTGCGGGCCTGGAGGAGGCCGGAACCGTTGATGGTGGCCATGGTCGTGTTGTTGACGACCCAAGTGACGGGGGCGGTCTGGAGGACGTTACCGGCACCGTCGCGGGCGACGGTTTGGAGTTGGAGGCTGCGGCCGACGAGGACTTGAGAGGTGTCGGTGAGGATTTGAAGTGACGCGGGGGTTTGCGCGAAGGCGGCGACGACGGTGGCAAAACCGAGGAGGGCTCGCACTTATCCGAAGACCTCTTCGACGGGGCGGAAATTGAGTTCGGCGGATTGGACGAGATAGTCGAATCGGCGACCGGAGGGGGTGTCGTTGATGGATTTGGTCCAATCGACACCGAGAGCGGAATAGATGGTGGCGGTGATGTCTTCGACGTAGATGGCGCGGTTGGCGGACCAGCCGGGGTCGGCGATGTTGGCGGAGGTCGGGTCGGTCGAGCCGAGCGCGCGGCCGCCTTTGACGCCGCCGCCCATCATGGCGACGGACATGACGTTGCGATAGTGATCTCGGCCAGCGCGGCTGTTGAGGACGCCGGGGGTGCGGCCGAATTCGCCCATCATAACGATGAGCGTGGAGTCGAAGTCGCCGCTGGCTTTGAGGTCCTCGACGAGGGAGCCGACAGCGCGATCGAGATCGTTGGTGAGGGAGTAAATGGTGGTTCCCTGCGAGATATCGAACTGCCCGACGTGGGTGTCCCAGCCGCCCTGGGTGACGTTGATGAACGTTGCGCCGTTTTTGGCGCGGACGGCGTTGCGGGCGACGATGAGGGAGCGTCCGACGGAGGTGTTGCCGTAGCGGCCCTCGTCGGTGGCATCGAATTTGAAGACGGCGTCGACGGCCTGGTTGTACATCATCGACTTGGCGCGATCGTAGTAACTGCCGTAGGCGGCCATGTCGGGATTGAAGGGAGCGCGGCGGAGGGGTTCGTCGAGATCCTTGAGTAAGCTGAAGCGCTTTTCGAAGCGGGCTTCACTTTGCTGGGCGGTGCCGAAGTAGTTATGAGTTAACGTCCCGATGCCGGCGCGGTTGGCGGGGGGCATCATGGGCTGGAAGAGGCCACCGAGGAAGGTGGCGCCTTGGAGGCTGGGTTGGTTGAAAGCGAGGAAGGGGGGGATGAGGCCGTTGGCCCCTTTCTCACGAGCGATGACGGCGCCGATATGGGGCATTTCGGCAGCGAGGGCGGGAAAGAGTGTA
>CANNLB010000318.1 GCA_947505565.1 Acidobacteriota bacterium
AGAGGAAGCGGAGGATTGTTGTGTGACGCCGGGTCGGGTTTGGGAGTTGACTTGGAAGACGGGGGTGAAGCGGGGATTTTTGCGGATCCAGGCGGTGGCGACGGCCCCGCGCCAGTAGCCGTAGCCGTTCGTGACGGCGGTGTGATAAGTACCGACTTCGACGAGGAGGGGAGAGAGTTTTCGTAGCCGGGGCGTTCGAACGTGGTGGGGCTTTGATCGGCGAAGGCGGCGGGGAGAAGGAGCAGGAATAGGGCGATGGGGAGATTCATGGGGTCATGATCTCGTTGAGTGCGGTCGGAGCCAGGCGAGAGGGGTGGAGATCGCGATGACGCGAAGGGCGGAGGAGACCTTGCCGTTGATTACGATGTTACTTTCGAGGGTTAGGACGCCGGTGGCATGGGCGGCGACGGGCCGTTTTTCGCGGAGGCCGCGGACGCCGAAGGAGAGGCGCATAGTGCCGCCGGCTTGGAGGATGGACTGGAAGTAGACGTCGGGTTTGAGGAGCATGTCTCCGTCGCAGACGAGGTTGCCTTTGACTACGGAGGTGGGTCCGATGGTGATGTTGCGATGGGCTTTGAGGTCGCCTTCGAGGAGGCTTTCTTTGGCGCAGGAGAAATGGCCGCGGACGACGAGGGGAGCACGGAGGTGGAGGGGGGTGGTGATATCGAGATCGCCTTCATAGGTGTAGGTACCGCCGCCCATGGAGAAGAGTTTTTGCGGATCGAAGCCGTGTTGGGCTTTTTCGGGGTCGCCGGGGCGATGGGGGATCTGGAGGACGGGGCCGGAGTTGGTGGAGAGTTCGGGGGAGTCGTCGTTGCGGCCTTCGGTCGCGATTTCGGGGGCGAAGAGGGACTGAGCGTAGGCCCTTGGGAGGAGCTCGATGGCGGTTCGGGAGGTGGCGCGGGAGGAGATGACGGTGTCGGCGCCGATGGTTAGCTTGCCGACGGCGTCGACCCACCGGCGGATGGTGACGGCTTCGCCGAGGTTGAGGGCACCGTCGGCGGCGAGGGCTTGGAGGGTGGTTCCCGCGCCGATGGAGCAATCGCCGTGGACCATGACTTCGCGGCGGAAGTCGCAGTTGTTACCGCAGGAGAAGGTACCTTCGGTGACGAGGATTTCTTTTTCGACGCGGCCGCTGGGGTATTGGACGGAGGGGGCGACGAAGATTCGTTCCTGCCCGTGATGGAAGACGCGGAGGTTGGCGGTGGAGTTGGAGGCGGCGGGAAGAGTGGCGAGCCAATACTTCAGTTTTCGGCGGAAGGATTGGCCGAAGTAGTCTTCGAGGCGGACGTAGGACATGTCGAGTTCGGAGGAGCGTTTTCCGCGGATGGTGATCCAGGCGCGGTGGGCGAGTGAGAAGTGGAGGTAGAAGAGGGCGAGAAAGAGTACGGAATAGGCGAGGAAGAGCATGGCGTTAGTCCCCCATTCCTTGGTTGTTGGCGCGGTAGAGCCCTTTCAGAGATTGGCGGGTGGCCTCGGAGGGGGCTTGGTTGAGGCCGAAGCCTTGGTCGTCGGGGCCGGGGCGGGTGCGGTGGGTTTTGTACCAGCCGTCGCCGCCGCTGCCCCAGAAGCGGTTCCAGTAGAACTTGCGGAGAGCGTTGCAGATGGCCGCGGTGTTGGCGAAGAAGTTGAATAGGCTGAGGGGCATGAGGAGGGCGCGGAGGCGGGTGCCATCGAGGAGGGTGGCGACGCCGATTTCGAGGAAGGTGGCTTGGTTGGAGAACAGTTGATAGCCGATGATGAGCATGGCGATGGGGAGCACCGGGACGGCGTGAGCTTCGGGGACGAAGAACAGGACGAGCGAGGCGAGCCAGCCGAGGACGATGACGGGTGCAGTGAGGTACATGGCGAGGAGGAAGATGGCGTCCCACTTTTCGCTGCGGGTGAGGCAGCGGGCGCGGACGAGGTCGGGCCAATAGTTGTGGAGGCACTCGGTGTGGCCGGTGACCCAGCGGCTGAGTTGGCGACGGCGGACGCCCCAATCTTGGGGGACCTCTTCGTAGCACTCGGCGCGGTTGACGTAGGCGGTGCGCCAGCCGTTGAGGAGGAGGGCGAAGGTGATGTCGGTGTCTTCGGTGAGCGATTCGGGGTTCCATCCGCCGACGGCCCGGAGAGCGGCCGCGCGCACGCCGCCGACGGTGCCGCCGAATTGGGCGGTGAAGCCGAGGTTGTAGCGGGCTTGTTGGACGGACTGATAGCCGGCGGAGCGCTCGAGGGAGAGGAGGCAGGAGAGGAGGCTGTCGCCGATGTTGTGGGGGACGACGCGGCCCATGACGGCACCGATTTCGGGGTCAAGGAAGGGCGCGGTGAGCATTTTGAGGACGGCGCGACCGGGGACATAGTCGGCGTCGAACATGAGGTAGATTTCGCCGGTGGCGTTGACGGTGGCTTCGATGAGGGCGGCTGGTTTGCCGCCGGAGCCTTCGGATCGATGGTAGGGCTTGATGAAGGGGTAACGGCGGGCGAAATCGTCGACGATGGCGCGGGTCGAGTCGGTGGAGCGGTCATTGACGGGGATGACTTCGAGGAGTTCCCAGTCGTAGTCGCAATCGACGATAGCTTGGAGGACGTCGCGGGCGACACGCTCTTCGTTGTGCATGGGGATGAAGACGGTGATGCGGGGCATGACAAAGCCGACGAGTTCGTCAGTTTCGCGAGGATGGGCGATGCGCAGGCGAGAGTAGGCGAGATAGTAGTGGCGGACGGCGTAGGCTGAGAGCACGACCATGGCGATGCCGATGAGGGTCCAGGAAAAAATGATTAGAGCTGTGATTGCCATGAGTTTCTGACTCCCCAGAGATGTCCGGACGCGCGGTAGACGGAGATGGAATAGAAAAAGAGCAGGAAGAGCAGGTCGCTCAAGGTGCCAAAAGCGAACCAGAGGAGCGGCATGAAGAGCAGGCCGGTGTAGTGTAGGACGCCGAGGCAAAAGACGAAGCGGAGGACGGAGAACAGGAAGCCGTAGACCTGCGCGAGGAGCATCCAAGAGATGCCGACGGCGATGTTGGGCTGGGGGAGCATGAAGAGCGGGAGGCTGACGAAGGGCAAGAGAAGCCAGACGAGGAGCTCCTGTCGGAGCCAGATTTGGCCGAAGACCATGGACTGGAGTTGGAAGGAATCGAAAAAGACGTTAACGATGATGGAGGCGAAGAGGAGGACGATGAGGAAGTTGGCGAGATTCCGGAAGAGGGAGAAGCGCCGGGCGATGATCAGCAGGGCGACGATGCCGAGGATCAGCGAAAGGCGAGCGCCTTCGGAGGCCTGGGTAAAGTTAGGGATGGGGACGAGGGGGGCGGAGCCGGGTTCGAGGCCGGGGAAGATGGCGACCGGTCGCCAGCCACCGTTGGGGATGCCTGCCCAGCGGAGGAAGACGTTGGCTGTATCCGAGTGAGCCTGCATGATCGGGACGGCGTAGGCGGCGATGAGTAGGAAGATGGACAGGGCGATGGCGAGAGCCGTGCACAATCGGACCCGTGTCAGCGGCAGAGCGCGGACGCTGCGGTGGCGGTAGATGGAAGTGCGCTGAGTGGAGCGCCCTCCTGTGCTGACGGCAGGGTTCATTACCAGTGAGTTTGGCGATGGGAGCGGGATTCAACAATGGGCAGACGGTACCAATCGGCCATGGGCAAGTGCGTTCATCACCTTAGTGCTTCGGTACTGGAGGCTTCTTTTCGTTTGTTGTGATAATCTTTAGCCATTAGGGAAGCCCTAGGGAGGCGCGATTGCTGTTGCGTGCTTGGATTTTGTTGCTGGTCGGCGGGATGTCGATCTTTTTGTGGGCCGAGACGGCGAAGAAAGATTTTACGCCGATGCAGAAGAAATGGTGGGCTTTTCAACCGCTGCAGCGGTCGGGGAAGCCAGCGAGTATTGACTTGCTGGTGCAGGACAAGCTGAAAGGTAAGGGAATTGTCGGCAATGGAGCGGCGGACCGGGCGACGCTGCTGCGGCGGGCGTCGTTAGTGTTGACGGGGTTGCCGCCGACGCCGGAGGAGACGCAGGCGTTTTTGACGGATGGGTCGGCGAACGCTTTTGAGAAGCAGGTGGATCGGTTGTTGGCCTCGCCGCACTATGGGGAGCGGTGGGCCCGACATTGGTTGGATTTGGCCCGGTATGCCGATAGCGAAGGGTTCAAGAGCGATGAGACGCGGCCGAACGTGTGGCGGTATCGCGACTATGTGATTCGGAGTTTTAATTCTGATAAGCCCTATGACCGGTTTGTAAAAGAGCAGATTGCCGGGGACGAGTTGTACCCGGGGAATGCGGATGCGTTGGTAGCGACGGGGTTCAATCGGAACTTTCCGGACGAATCCAATGCGGCGAATATTATGCAGCGTCGGCAGGAGTTATTGAACGATATTACGGATACGACGGGGAGCGTGTTTTTGGGAATGACGTATGGGTGCGCCCGTTGTCATGACCATAAGTTCGATCCGATTCTGCACAAGGATTACTATCGGTTGCAATCATTTTTCGCCAATACGCGGATTGAAGATCATGCAGTACTACAGAGTTCGGCGGAGCGGCAGAGTTGGCAGGCGGCGTATGGCGCATGGGACGAAAAGACGCGCGGAATGCGGGGGGAGATGGCGGCGTTGACCGAAGGGCCGGCGAAGAAGCTGTTTGCGGATAAGGCGCAGAAGTTTCCGGAAGAGATTCGGGAAGTGCTTGCGATGGCGCCGGAGAAGCGGAACCCGTTCCAGTGGCAGATGTACATGAAAGTGAAGCCGCAGGTTACGGTGAGCGAGAAGGACGCGGCGTCGAAGTTGAAGGGCGCGGAGGCCAAACGATATGCCGAGCTGGCGGCCTCGCTCAAGGAATTTGACGGGATGAAGCCGGCGGAGCAGCCGGTGGCGCAGGCGATGGTGGACCACGGGGCGGAAGCGCCGAAGACGTATTTACTGAAGGGCGGCAACCACGATAATCCGCAGGAAGAGATAGCGCCGGGGTTTTTATCGATTTTGTATCCGACGGA
>CANNLB010000319.1 GCA_947505565.1 Acidobacteriota bacterium
CAGACCGCCTCAGCGTACATCCCGGGGCTCAGCGCTCCGTTGGCGTTAGCGACCTCCAACTCTACCGGCATCGTGCGAGTCTTCGGGTCAAGCGAACGGGAGATCCGCGCGATCACGCCGGAGCCCGCAATGCCGCCCGCCACCGTGAACGGAACGGTGGCTCCACGAACCATCGTTGCCACTTCCGATTCCGGCAGCGCTACGACCACCCGCAGACGGCTGACCTGCTCTAAACGTAACAGAGCGCCGGTCGCCAATGCGCCCGGATGAACCAGGCGGGCCGTGATCACCCCATCAAACGGAGCAGTTACCTTTAGATATCCGATGAGCTCCGTGATCGCCGCGGCCGAAGCGCGCGTGGCTTTAGCTTGGCTTTGGATGCTCGTGATCTGTGACTTTAGCGCGTCGGCCGACTTCTGCGCTTGGATCACCTCGATCCCCGCCACCGCCCCAGCCGTCGTCGCCGCCTGCCTCAACCGTTCTAACAAAGCTTCGACACCAGCCAGTTTGGCCTCCGCTTCTGCTCGTTGGCTCTCGATCGCTTGGGCCTTCGCTTCGACCTCGGCCAGTTGCGCCTTCATTTCCGGAGCGACGAGCTCCAGCAGCAATTGTCCCTTCTTTACCACGCTGCCGCGATCGACCTCAACCCTTTCGACAAAGCCAGGAACCCGGGCGTGCAGATCCACCGCTTGATACGGCAGAATCTCCGCCGGCAGGCGCAGCTTACGATCGAGTTGCTGAACGACCACCGCCACCGTCTCTTGGGCGAGAGCAGCAGAAGCGATAAGGAAAAAAAGGCTAGCGGTTTTCAAAATCATGGGGCAATAAGGAGGCGCTGCGGCCGGGTTTGGGTTGCAGGATGGCGTAGAAGAGCGGCACGATCGTCAAGGTGGCGAGCGTCGCCAGGGCGAGACCGCCAATGACAGCGCGGCCTAACGGTGCCGTCTGCGCAGCACCCAGAGCAATAGGAGCGATGCCGGCGAGCATCGCAAACGCGGTCATGAGAATGGCGCGAAGCCGGGCGCTGGCCGCCGCCACAATACCGCCGCCGAGCTCGGCAAATGTGACCAGGAGAATCGAATTGGCGACCGCGATGCCAGTGGCCATGATGGCGCCCATGAAGCTTTGAATGTTCAGCGTTGTCCCGGAGAACTTGAGTGCCAGGGTAACGCCGCACAGAACCGCCGGAACCGTCGACAACACGACCAGCGCCAGTCTCACGCTTTGGAAGTTCGCCGTCAGCAGCAGGAAAATCACCACGATCGCGATCCCGAGGCCGAGGCGAAGACCTGCAAACGTTGATTTGAGCGCCGGAATTTGGCCGCGAACGTTCACCGTCACGCCGCGAGCCGGAGCACCCGCTTTCACGATCGCCTCGTTAATCTGTTGCTCCGCCAAGCCGAGGGGGGCCTCATGGAGGTTGGCCGTAATCGAAACCACCCGCTGCATGTTGTAACGTTCCACCAGGCCGAACGTCTTGCCCGGCTTAATCGTCGCAACGTCGCCCAGCGACGGCCGGGCCTCGCGATTCTGCATCACAGGTAAGTCGGCGAGGTCTGAGATCGAAGCCATCCTGTGCTGCGGGATTTCAACTTGAATCTGGAACGCGTTACCCGACGCCGGATCGCGCCAGTAGTTCGGATCGACGAAGCGAGAAGACGACGTTGCCGCCACCAGCGAACGGGCCACGTTTGCCATCGTCAGGCCATACTGCCCGGCGCGTTCGCGGTCGATTTGAACATCGACCGTCGGATAGTCGAGCGGCTGCGCAAACTGCAGGTCCCGAAGGAATGGGAGCTTTTTGAGCTCGGCGAGGACCTTTTCCGCATGCGCCCGATTGGTCGGCAGGGACGGGCCCTGGATCGCAACTTCGATCGGCGTCGGGGAGCCGAACGACATCACGTCGCTAACAATGTCGCCGACCTCGAATGACACCTGCACTTGCGGCAACTCTTTGGCAAACACCGCCCGCAGACGTTCTTTGAGCGGTTCCCCACGCAGGGTCGCTTCCGGTTTAAGAGCCACTTGGAAGACGGCTTCGTGCGGGCCGGAGGTCCATAGGAAGATCGTGTTGATGGGGTAGCTCGCCGGTTGCACGCCGATAAACGTGGAACTGATTTCCACCGGCACTTCGCGCTGCATCAGCTTCAGGGCTTGCAGGGCCAACTCTTCGGTACGTTCGATGCGGGTTCCCGTTGGAGCCCGCAGACGCAGCTTGAACTGCCCGGCGTCGGCGGCGGGGAACAGTTCGGTGCCGAGCGTCGGGATAAGGAACCAGAGCAGAGCACCGGTCGCCACCAGATACAAACCGGCCACCGGCCAACGGAGCTTGAGCATGCTGGTGAGATAAGTGCTATAGAACACATGGGCAGGCGCATGAGCGCGCGGCTTGACAAAGTGCGTGGCCAGGATCGGTACGAGCGTGCTCGACAGCACATAACTCGCAAACATCGCCAGCGCCACCGACAGCGAAAGCGGCACGAAAAGTTGGCGGCCGACGCCGGTCATAAAGAGTGCCGGGGCAAAGACAGCGAGGATCGTCAACATCGATACCAGTCGAGCCGTAGCCGTTTTGCGGCAGGCGTCGATGACGCTTGCGACGCGCGAAAGCCCGGTGGCCATGTGGGCGTGAATATTTTCGATTTCGACGGTCGCCTCGTCAACCAGAACACCTACCGCCAGCGCGAGCCCTCCCAGGGTCATGATGTTAATCGTTTGACCGAGCGCCCAAAGACCGACGACTGCGGTGAGCAGGGCGATCGGAATGGTGGTGACTACGATCAGCGCGCTACGCCAATCGCGCAAAAAAAACAGCACCATCAGGCCAGTGAGCAGCGCGCCCAGCATCGCTTCGTTTCCCAGCGTACGCAGTGCTCCAGTGACGACGACCGATTGGTCGAATTCAACACGCACGTCGACGTCCTCCGGGCACGCGGCCTTGAAGGCGGGGATCGCGGCGCGGACCCGTTCGATGACGTCCAGCGTCGATGCGTCACTGCGCTTGGTGATCTGCATGTACACTGTCCGCTTGCCGTTGACATGCGCATACGCGGTCAGTATGTCGGTGCCGTTTTCGACCGTGCCAATATCGCGGAGGAACACCGGAGGGTTTTCACCGGGGCGCACCGGGGCGTCCATCAGTTCAGAAAGATTGGCTCCCAGCGCGGCGTTCGAGGTCGCGAAATTGTTCAGGTCGCCAATGCGAATATTGCCGGCCGGTTGCACCGACGACGCCTTATTCACCGCCGCGATCGCTTCTTCCGGAGAGATCCGATAGCTACGCAGTTTGTCCGGATTGAGCCGGACGACGATCGTGCGCTGGTTGCCTCCAAACGGCGGCGGAGCCGAAACCCCGGGCAGAGTCGCGAACAAGGGACGGACGCGGTTGATCGCGATGTCCTGCATTTCATTCGGTGGCCGGGTGGGGCTTGAGAAAATCAGTTGGCCAACCGGGACGCTACCGCCATCGAAGCGCGTGATGAACGGCCCGACGACCCCCGGGGGCATAAAAGCTCGGGAGCGGGTAACGTACGCGATAACCTGCGCCATCGCTTGGGCCATGTCGGTGCCCGGATGGAAGTAAAGCTTCATCAGCGAAGCGCCCTGAATATTCTTCGATTCGACGTGCTCGATGCCTGCGATGTAGAGGAAATGATACTCGTAGTAGTAAGTAAGGTAACCCTCCATCTGTGACGGGTCCATCCCGCCGTACGGTTGGGCTACGAAGATGGCCGGCTGACCGATCTCGGGGAAAATGTCGACCGCGATGCGCCGGCTGGCGAGATAGGCCGAAAGGATGATCGCGAGTACCCCGACGAGAATCGTGACCGGTCGGCGAAGGGCAGCGAGGACGAGGCGCATGGCTTATGGCACCTTGCTCAGAAACGGCGCCAGATCGCCCTGCGTGGCGGCCAGGGCGAGTTCCGCGCGCCACACGTTAAGGATGGCGAGGGCGTCGTCGATTTCGGTTTGCGTCAGCAGGCGCTGGGTATCGGTTACTTCGGTCAAATTCGCCAAGCCCGCGCGATAGCGGGCCGTGATTTGCGCTAGCGTCTGCTGCAGCAGCGCGACTTGTTGCGGCGTGATCAAAGCGAGGCTTCGAGCCCCGCTAACGGCGACCTGGGCGCGCTCGAGGGCGGCGGCGAGTTCGCGTTCCAGCAGAGCCTTGCGCGAAGACTCGCGACCGATCCGTTGGTCCTCCAATTGGCGCCGCGCCCGAAGAGTCTTGTACTCAAGTAAGGGAAAGGTAACCGTAGCTCCCACCGCCCAGTTGCCGACGGTTGGGCCCAAGCCATTCGCGCCGCCCGGGTAAGGGCCGTTCAGATTGGTGCCCGAGCCGCGGCCGAACACGTTGGCCTGCGTGTTGACCCGGGGGTACCAGCTCTTGTCGATAATGGCTTGGCGCGCTTTGATCTCGTCGATCGCGGCTTGTTGCTCGCGGATGTGAGGATGGGTGGCCGCGATCCCCGCCGGGGCGGTAACGGGGGGAAGGGAAGAGAACGAATTCTTCAGCGGCGCCGGGCCCGTGAACTGGGCCAGCGAAGCGCGCGCCGTGGCGGCGGATTGTTCCGCCCGGACCACTTGGGCTTCGGCCAGCAGCACTTCAGACTGGATCCGCGACAGGTCAGCCCCGGGACGGAGTTCCGATTTGACGAGCGCCTCAGTTAGGCGAACCAGTTCCCGTGAACGGGTAACGGCGGCTTGCGCCGATAGAACCGTTTGCCGCGCGGCCAGCGCCGTGAGGTAGGCGTCGGCCGTGGCCGTCGCCACTTCGAGTTGCGTCCGCGCGACGCCAGCTTCAGCCCGGAGTTTGGATGACGCGGCGCTCGAAATCTCCGCCTGGCGGCGTCCAAAATCAAAAGGCTCCCAATTAATCATCATGCCCACGGCGGTTCCCCACACGTTGCTGAAGCTAGCACCCGTAGGCAGCAGCGGACCGCTGATCGGAGAGACCACCGTTTGCGG
>CANNLB010000320.1 GCA_947505565.1 Acidobacteriota bacterium
CCCCGTGAATAGTCGGCGAAACGTGTTGATAAAGCAACCCGGTGCGGCCGCCTTGATCCGTGGATCCAGCGCCGCTAAATACGTCGCAATGCAGCCACCACCCGAACATCCCGTCACGCCCAAGCGCTCCGCATCCACATCCCGTCGGCTGGCCAAGTAATCCAGCGCCCGGCGCGCGTCATGGATAAAATACCGCGCCACACTCTGCCCCAGCAGCAGACTCCGAGCTCCCAACTCGATATGCTCATTCCCGCCGCCGCCAGAAAACGACCGGCCCAACTGCGGCAGATAGGTCTGTTCCCGTTCGCCCTGCCCGATCGGATCGAAGGCGAAAGCAACGAAGCCTTGCTGCGCTAAGTTCGCCGCCAGCCATTGTGCTTCCGGCTTCCCTTCCTGCGTATGCCCCACCGGAATCAGCACCCCGGGATATCGCCCCGCCGCGGTCGGACGATAGACATTGCCCGTGACGAACAGCCCCGGCAGGCTTTCAAAAATTACTTGCTCAATGGCATACCCAGCGGCGGGAATGGTCCCGGTCACCCGCGCCCGCAGCGGCCCGGCGTACTCCGGCAGCCCTCCCAGGATCGCCATCAGCTTGGCGCGCACAGCCTGCTTCCGGTGTTCGGCCCCGGTGCGGTCTCGGATCGCGGCGATTGCGTCCTCCCGGTTGTCGAGTTGACTCTGGGCGGCGCGGTCTAACAATTCGAGCAAAGGGTCGGTCTGCGCCGGAAGCACACCAACCCCGATAAGGCCTATCAGACTCAGCAGTCGCATACGCTCAACAGTTTGTCAGAGCCGCACCTAGTTTCCAACTTCAGGTCGAGCCATCTTCCAGATCAGCAACCCGACGCCGATGGTCGCGACCATGCCGCCGATTGCCAACCCCAGAAACGGCCGCAGCGCGTCTATCTCGTCATAACTGCGCTTTCCTTCGACCGAGTCGCACCCCCACCAACCCCAGCCGAAACCGATGTGCCCTCCCGCCACCGGCGCTCAGCCTGCATGCATCAGCAGCGGTCACTCCGACGACGGCGCGACCACCAGGCCAACCCGAAGCCCGTGCCCACGAGGGCCATCGAAGTCGGTTCCGGGACGGCACTCTTAGTCAAAGTCGCCGGTGGGGTCAAGCCTGCACGCAGCCTGCACGCGCCGCCGCATGCATCCGCACATCAACAAAGCACTGCGCCGCGACGCTGTAACCCGAACTGCCAAGGCACGCCGACGTACAGAAGCTCTTTAGTTCGGCGTTCCCAATCGGCGGTCGAGGCGAGCCGCTTTTCGCCGTTAAGCCCGGAGGTTCGGGCGAACTCGCCGCCGAATATCTGGCGTGGAAGGACCAACGCGGTGGCACTTATCTGCCCAACGCGGCCGCCTTCGAAGGCGGCATTTACTCGCTCAATGAGGTAAGTGTTCTAACCCGCTTCGCCGCCGCCACCGGCAAAGTTAGCTGCAAAACGAGACTCGACAGCACCGGCGCGGCCGGCGACTTCACCACCGCCCCCTCGGCCTACAACGGCAGCGTCTTCTGCCTCCGCGAAGAAGGCAAAGCCGACGTCGCCGCCGCCGGCGAAACGTTCTCCATTCGCCAAACGAAAGCCTGTTAAAAGATCGGCGTCGACCAAGCTCCCGGCTCGTTCGGGTACACCCGGCGATTCGCCGTATGCCACCACGCCGCTCGTGCTTCGCCCCGCAAGCCTGGCAGTATCGCCATCACCTTGGCGTAGATCTCGGCCGCTGCCTTCGGGTTTTCGTCGGATGCATTTTCGGCCTCCTCTGGGTCGGCGTCCATGTCGTAGAGCTCAGGACTGAGTAAGCGAAGGTTGTTAAATCGCACCGCCTGCTCGGTGAATGTCTGTGTCAGGCTCCGAATCGCCACCGGCGAGGCCATCGTCTCTTTGTCCCGCATCAGAACCGATGGGTCCATGTCGTGACTAGAGGGAATGCCGTAGTAGGAGTCGCAGTCGCGACTCGTCGGCAGAAACGCGGGAGGGCGGCCGAGATGCCACTTCCCGATGCACGTGGTCCCGTATCCGACTGACTTCATCACCTGCGCCATCGTTGTTTCGGTTTCGGCCAACCCGCCCGGGGCCTCTAGCGATAGGACGCCAGCCATGCCGCCGAGCACGCCGGAGAGCGGAGGGGGCTGGCTGAATAGGACTGGCGCAGCAGAGCCCCTTCCCGCGCCATCTTGTCCAAATTCGGGGTCGTGACCGCCGAACCAGAACAGCTCAAATCGCCCTAGCCGAAGTCATCGGCCAGAATCAGCACAATGTTGGGCGGTTTCGCGCTGCCCGCTTGCACCGTTGGCTTCGGCGATAAAGCCGCCACGCTGGTTTGTTTGACGAATGTTCGGCGTTCCATCGGGTTTCTCGATTCGGCGTAGACAGATCAGAAATCCGGTCACCTGGTAGTTCCCGCCCTGCGCCCGCACCCGAAAGCGGTATCGCAAGCTCTGTTGCTCTCCTTCGGAATCGCTCGGCTCCACCGCGAAGGTGACTGGGGTTCCGACCACGGCGGCCGCCGAATAAGCGCGTTGCAACCGCGGCTTCTTCGCCTCGGCCCAACCAGAACCGAGGATCGCGAAGCCCGCGATTCGGACGAACGAACCGAGCTCTTGGTGGACAAAACTACTCCTGGCCGCCTTCCCATAATGTGACCCGGGTAACAGAACTCTCCGTACCGCTAAAATTAAGGCTAGTTACCGCTTCAATGAGCCCTTCCTCCTGGATCACTCGCGCTGTTGGCCCCCTAGGCCTCCTTCTCCTTGTCGTCGTCTTTTTCTGGAAGCTGACGCTCACGAACGAATTCGCCTGGTTCGACCACCCAGACATGTGCGCCATAGAAATTCCCCGGCTCCAGTTCCAAGCCCGGGAGCTCCACCTCGGCCATTTCCCGCTGTGGGACCCCTCCATCTGGGCCGGCCAATCGCTCATCGGCCAAACCCAACCCGGCCCACTCTTCCCGCTCACTCTGCTCTTCCTGCTCCTCCCTCTCGACCACGGCTATCTCCAATCCGCCTACTTGAACGGCTACTGGGTGGTTCTCCACGCTCTCGCCGCTCTTGCCTGCTACGCGCTCTGCCGCGACTGGGGCCGCAGTCGAACCGGTGCCATCCTCGCCGCTATCGGCTTCGGCTGCGGCGGTTTCCTCGGCACTGTCGCCTGGCTCGACGTCGCCGCCGGAGCCATCTTCACGCCCCTCGTCCTGCTCTTTCTGGCCCGCTCCCTCGAAGGCCGCCGACCCTACTCGAGCGCCGCCTGCTCTGGCCTCTTCCTGGGTCTCGCCTGGCTCAGCGGCCATCACGAAATTCCGCTGCTCGTGTCCCTCCTCTTCATCGCCATTTGGGCTGTCGCCGTCTGGGTTCGCAAAAGCGCCGTCCCGCTCGCATGCGTCGCCCTGGTCATCACCGGCCTGGTCGCTGCCGTGCAAGTGCTGCCCACTATCGAGTTCGGCCGTCTCTCACAACGTTGGGTTGGCACCACGGAGCCGGTCGGTTGGGACGACAAAATCCCGTACACGATCGCCACCGTTTACTCCCTCCCCGCTCACGGCCTGCTCTACACGTTTCTTCCCAACGCTGACCGCTACGCCGACTGCGCGCCTTTCCTCGGCCTCGCTATCGTCGCCCTCGCCATCGTCGGCCTGTCGACCATCGGCCAGACGCCCCGCGTCCGCTGGATCGCCCTCGCAACGGCGGTCTCGCTCCTGTTTGCCCTCGGCGCTGCCACCCCCTTCCACGGCGCCCTTTATTCTCTCCTGCCCGGTCTCGGCAAAGCGCGTATGCCCGTTCGCGCCCTCCACACGTTTAATCTCGGCCTCTGCCTCCTCGCTGCCTACGGCTGGGATGAACTCCGCGCCCGCCCCTTCCCGCCTCTGCTCCAGCGCGGCCTCCTCCTCGTCGGCCTTCTCATCACCGGCTGGGCAATCGGCAACCCGGCTCTCGACGACCGCCTCCTTCTCTCCGGCTTCCTCGCCCTCGCTCTCGCGGCGTCTCTCTCGGCCAAGCTTACCCCCACCGCTCTCGCGGCGCTGTGGGTCACCGTCTCCCTCACCGAGCTCCACGGCGTCTCCACAGCCACGTATTCCTCGCGCTATCGGGATGACCAGTTCCGTTTTGTGAAGCGTCTTGCCGAGAATAAGGACATCGCCGACTTCCTCCGCGCCGCCGAACGCCAGTCCCCGGTCCGCATCGCCGTCAAGGAAGAGGACGTACCCATCAACTACGGCGACTATCATGGCGTTGACGCGCTGCAGGGCTACGTCGCCGGGGTCCCCCGGAATCTCCTCCGCGCCGAACTCCATACCGACCGTTCGCAGTCGCTGTTAGCCGTCACTCACTACCTGGGCAAGGAACCCGCCCGCACTGGTCAAGTGTCGATGTACGAAGGCAAGAGCGGGGTCAAGGTTTTCGCTAATCCGGACGCGATGCCCCGCGTCTGGAGCGTTCACGAGATTATCCGGGCCTCGACCGGCCCGGACCTCCGCGACCGCGTTCAAGTGCAGCCCATTGATTTCCATCGGCAGGCGGTCCTGCTCGGTGACGCGCCGACGCTCGAACTCTGCGACGGGGACGAAGTGAAGCTCAACAGCCGAAACCCGGACCGTGTCCGTCTCACCGCCACGATGCGCTGCACGGGTATGGTAATCCTGGCCGACTCTTATTACCCCGGTTGGCAAGCCACGGTCGACGGCCGCTCCGCGCCGATATGGGAAGCGTACGGAGCCATTCGCGGAGTGGTCGTCCCCGCCGGCGACCATCAAGTGGAGTTCCGCTTCCGTCCCGGCAGCGTATACCTCGGCGCCGGGCTGTTCTTGCTCGGCCTGCTCGCCACCGGCGTCCTGGTCCTCCGCCGCCGCTAGCCCGGATTTCTCACAAATCTATAGCGAAAAGCCGCGATCCATGGGATAACTGTGTTTCGACACAACGAGTTA
>CANNLB010000321.1 GCA_947505565.1 Acidobacteriota bacterium
CGGAAGCGCCCAAGGCAGGGGCCGCTTTGAACTCGGTATTTCCGAAGGGCAGTGTCGATTTTAAGCTCACGTGTACCCAGGAAAAACAGGGCTTCGGGCAAGCCGAGTGGCGCAAAAATTCAGTCAAGTTAGCGACCATCGCGATCACCGACACGAACACGAATTCTTCGGCCAGCGACAAATGTCGCTAGGCGCCGAAGAAGCTCGCTGGCTACCCCGTGGCCGCCGTTGGGTCCCAAGGGACAACGGTTTTATTAGCGGATAGGTTCCAGGTGCAGGTCCGTTCGACTTCGTCCGCTTTCAGTGCCGCGGACCGCGACGCCTTGGTCGCTCAATGTAATCTCCAACAACTCGTTGACCAACTGCCCACCGAAGGGCTTACCTTTTGTGCTTTGCAGAGGCTCGATTTCGCGGTGCCGGGGCAATGGCAAAACATCACCGGTTTTGACAAGATGATCCGGCACGTCACGGGCGAGACGGACCCGGGCCTTGTGGCGCAGGTTCGGTTGCGAGCGCTGACGTTTCATGGGGACGCGGATCAGGGCGATCAACGCGCCGTTTCGATCGACGAGTTTATCGTTTCCTCCGGCTTCAAAATCGGACGCGTGGCGATGGCGCATACGCTCGGTGAATCGGTCGATCTGCCCGCGGTTTTATCGAAGGTGACGCCGCAAGAAGAAGATAAGGCGCAGACGCTTGATCTGGTGATGAAAGCAGGGGCCGATGGCGTGGCGTTCTGCTACACGAACGGGTTCCCGAGGGATAGCATCGGCGACTTCATGGGGGCGGTTTCGGCTTACGAGCGCGAGAATGTGATTTTTATGTCGACGATGGTTGTCTATGACGGGTTAGTTTCGCTGGGGCCTGACTATGGCGGCAAATCGGTCGACGCGTTGCAGAAGTTTGGCGCGGCGGACATTGAAGGCAATGCGATAGACCAGCGGATGAAGGGCCTGCTGTCGCAGGGCGGGGCGACGTCGTTCGTGCTCGAAAGAGTGGGCGCGATACCCGGTTACCTGGGCGGGTTTGCGGAGTAGCGGGGCATCACCCTCGACGGTGTGCGAGGTCGGCGCAGCGGCTTCATCGACTTCAGTGAATACAAACTCGACTATCTGGCGGCGATGCTCGACATGAGCACAAACTGCACGGAACAGGCAGGGATCCAATCGGTGTCACGCATCTTGATTGAACGCGCGGTAGGCGAGATTTAGTTCCAGCGGTAGGCCGCGATTCCGGTGAGCTCTCGCACGAATATTTCACTGCCGGCAACGGCGATATGACCCCATGTTGTCGTGGTCGCAATCTCCTTCGTGTCGAGCAGTTCGAATTTTGCTGGATTAGCCTTGATCAGCAGGAGCTTACCGCCTTCGTCGAGCGCGAGAATTTTGCCGTTGCGGACTGCCATCGACCAGTACTGGCCATAGGGCTCGGTGGTCCATTTCGTCTCGCCGGTTTTCATATCGATGCAGGTGAAGCGCTGGTTGGTCAAGTGAAGATAGGCATGGCCGTCGATGATCACCGGGGTTGACATGTAGCCCTTGGCCTTGTTGGTCCACACCTGCTTCACGCCAGTTTTTGAGACTTCATAGGCGAAGGAATCTATACGGTGGGTGCTGGTGAAAATCGTGTTGCCGAAGGTGGTGGGCATGAGGATGTTCATGCCGCGGTAGTTCGGCACCTCCTGGGACCAGAGCACCTCGCCGGTCTCGGGATCGACTCCATGCATCTTGACCCGCGATTGCACCAGCACTTGACGGCGGCCGGCTAGGGTCGCCATCACCGGCGATGAAAAGGCACCGCCCTCCATGATGCCGCCGTCGATTTGTAGGACGCGCCACAGCGTTGCTCCTGTTCGTTTGTTCAGCTTAACGAAGGAATTGGCCGCCTGGACGAAAATGGTCTCGCCATCAACCAGCGGGGAACTCGCGTAGCCGAACTCTGGTTTCGGGGTGCTGAATCGCTTCGGGAAATCGACCCGCCAGCGTTCCTTACCGTTTTTACCATCGAGTGCGACGAGTACCTCTTCCATGCCGGCGACGAAGAGCGTCTCGCCGTCAAAGGCTGGAGTGGCTCGGATCCAATCGCCGCTTCGCTTGGCGAAAAACGGAACCGATACCCTGCCGGGCCAAGAGGCCCGCCAGATCTCCTTGCCCGTCTTCCGGTCCAGGGCTCGCACCACTTCGGTGTCGACCTTCTCGGTCTCCGCTACGAATACCTTGTCCTCGGACACAATGGGGCCCGGGAAGCCCTTGTCGAGATCGACCCGCCATAAGGGTTTGAGGCCGGCAAAGTTATCCGCCCAAGGAGTCCCCGGGGCGACGCCGGTTCGCTCGGGGCCTCGGAATTGGGGCCACACATCGGCTGCGAGTATCAGAACAGGGAATAAACAAAGGGCGATTCGCATCACCGGGACGGATGCTGGCCGAAATCGAATAGCGTTAGAAAATTCGAATGTGGCATTCTCATAGGTGAGGCCCATGTCTTTTATCCACGAAGATTTCCTTCTCTCCACCGCCGCGGCCCGGCGTCTCTACCACTCCTACGCCGCTCCTGAACCCATTCTGGACTACCACTGCCATCTCCCGCCCAAGGACATTGCCGAGAATCGCCAGTTCGCTAATCTGTTTGAGATCTGGCTGGAAGGTGACCATTACAAGTGGCGTGCGATGCGGGCTAACGGCGTCGCCGAACGCTTCTGCACGGGCGACGCGACCCCCTACGAGAAGTTCGAAGCTTGGGCCCGGACGGTGCCCCACACGCTGCGCAATCCGCTCTTCCACTGGACTCACCTCGAGTTGAAACGGTACTTCGGAATCGACGAACTGCTCGACGAAACTACCGCCCGGTCGATCTGGGATCGCGCAAACGAGCAACTTGCTACCGACAGTTTGCGCGTCCACGGTATTTTCGAAATGTTCCGGGTCCGCGCCACTTGCACGACGGATGATCCGACCGACGATCTCCAGTATCACGAGCAGATCGCGGCGTCTGGCTTGGCCACGAAAGTGTTTCCGACCTTCCGACCGGACAAGGCGTTGAACGTTCATCTGCCCGAGCAGCTTCTTCCTTGGCTTGGCAAGCTAGCCGCAGCCGCGAACATCGACATCAGCACTTTTCCGCGTTTTCTCGACGCCATCAAGAACCGCCACGATTTCTTCCATTCGCTGGGCGGTCGCCTTTCCGATCACGGTCTGAACCACTGCTATGCCGATTTCTGCAGCGATGCCGACGCGACCTCGATCTTCGACCGGGCGCTGCACGGCCAGGCCGCATCGCCGGACGAACACCGGCAGTTTGCGTCTTACCTGATGCTGTACTTCGGCCACTTGGACGCGGCCAAGGGCTGGACGAAACAATTACACCTGGGCGCGCGCCGGAATAACAGCACGCGCTTGTTCCGGACGATTGGACCCGATGCCGGTTTCGACTCGATGGGCGACTGGTCGCAGGCGGACGCTCTCGGTGCCTATCTTGATCGCCTCGATCAGGACAACGCTCTGCCGCGGACGATCATCTACAACGTGAACCCGGTGGACAACTACGCCTTCGCCACGATGATCGGCAACTTCCAGGACGGCACGATCGCGGGCAAAGTGCAGTTCGGCAGCGGCTGGTGGTTCGTCGATCAAAAAGAAGGCATGGAGATGCAGATCAACGCGCTATCGAACTGCGGCTTGCTGTCGCGCTTCGTGGGCATGTTGACCGACTCTCGATCGTTCCTGTCGTACCCTCGGCACGAATACTTCCGCCGTACCTTGTGCAATATGCTGGGCTCGGATATGGAGAATGGCCTGCTGCCGGATAACGACGAATGGGTCGGCGGGATGGTGCGAAATATCTGTTACTCGAACGCGAGCCAATACCTGAACCTTGGGGTTTAGGTGACTGGCCCAGGGTTGAAGGGCGCGAGATAGTTGTGCAGGCCCCAGTGGTCGGCCCATGTCTTTTTGCGCCCGCTGGCCACGTCGCGGAGGAGATGAAATAGCTCCCAGCCAACGCTTTCGATCGTGGCGTGGCCGGTGGCGATGCGTCCGGCGTCCAGGTCGATCAGGTCGGGCCATTTCTCGGCCAGAGTCGTCTTGCTGGAGACCTTGATGACGGGCACCATCGCTAGGCCGTAGGGCGTGCCTTCCCCGGTCGTGAAGACATGCATGTTCATGTGCGCTGCCAGTTGCTGAGTCCCGCAGATGAAATCGCTGGCGGGCGTTGCGGCGAAGATCAGGCCCCGCTCGGTAGGGACTTCGCCGTGGGTGGTGACTTGGCGCAGCGCGGAGGTACCGGATTTTGCGACCGAACCGAGCGCTTTTTCAACGACGTTCGAAAGGCCGCCGCGCTTGTTGCCGGGCGTTGGGTTGGCCGAACGGTCGGCGCGGCCGAGCGCGAGATAGTCGTCGTACCAGCCCATCTCGCGGATCAGCGCGCGGGCGACGTCGGGCGTAGCGCAACGGGGTGTCAGCAGGTGCACGGCGTCCCGGACTTCGGTAACTTCGCTGAACATCACCGTCGCCCCGGCGCGGACGAGCAGGTCTGCCGCGAAGCCGACCGCGGGGTTGCAGGTGACGCCGGAAAACGCGTCGCTACCTCCGCACTGCACGCCGACCACTAAGTCCGAGGCGGGGCAGGAAATTCGCCGCCGCTCGTTCAAGACGCGCAGGCGTTTTTCGGCTGCCTCGCACAAGCGTGCCACCGTTGCCGCGAAGCCAAGATTGTCTTGGAGTCGAATCACTTGATCGGCTACTTGGAGCCCCGGCAAGGTGAGCCGCACCGGCTGCAGCTTCTCGCAGCCCAGGCTGACGACCAGCGTATCGGCGCCGAAGTTGGGGTGGAGCGCCAGGTTGCGGATGGAACGAATCGGGACGGCGGCGCCGGGGGCGTCGATCGCCACGCCGCAGCCATAGGAGTGTGTCACGGCGACGACATCATCG
>CANNLB010000322.1 GCA_947505565.1 Acidobacteriota bacterium
CTCTTCCGATCTCCTTCGCTCGCAGTATCCTGGTTTGGCGGATGAACTTGCGACTTTGGCTGCGAAGTGGCAATCGTCGCTGCCTAAAAAATAGAGGGCTAACTCCCGTCGTTTCGCCGCCATGGCGGCGAAACTATCCGAGGCTGAACCAGCGTGAGCCCATAGCGATCCACCCGATCGCGTGGATCGAAACGTCGGCCCCGGAGCCTAATTCGCGACTTGGGCGCCGGCGGGCTCACGATCATACTTTGATGTGGCCTGGGTTTTTCGGATAGAAATGGTTAATTCCTGGTGGGTGCCGAAGGTCGTGCATATCTTTTCGAGGACTTCGCGCTCAGGAAGCTTGAAAGCTCTGACTCGGTCACTATAATATAGAGGAAATGGCTTCCCAGAATTTCCAGAATCATGCCCAGCGCGTGCCGGTGTTTTTAGCTGTTGCCCTCACCTTGATGGTTACCTTCATCGGCTGCGGGGTAAACCTGTACAACTCGATGGGCGATCACCAGCGGATCTACAGCGCCTCGCTTTTACTCGTCTTGACGGGTTGTGTGTTTCTGACGGCTTTCTTTGCGCGGATCTTTGCACTGAAGGCGCAGGATCGGGCGATCCGCGCGGAGGAGAATCTTCGCCATTTTGTGCTGACGGGCAAACTGCTTGACGCGCGGCTGGAGCCGTTGCAGATCGTTGGTCTCCGATTCGCTTCCGACGCCGAGTTTCCCGCGTTGGCCCAAAAGGCGGCGGAGAAGGGTTTGTCGCAGAAGGATATAAAGTCGCTGGTTAAGAACTGGCGTCCGGATTTCTACAGGGTCTGATGCGTACCTTATTCCTCTTTTTTCTTATCTCGGCCTCTGCGTTGGCAGAGTCCCCTCTCTACGCGGTGTTGGAGAAGGCTGATTGCCACTCCTGCCACAACCGGGACGGCGTTGCGGCCGGCACCCGCCTGCTTTTCCCCGAAGGCATTGTCTCCCCCGAGAAGAAGGAAGCTTTTCTGCTCTCGTTGGTTACCCTAGTTGACCGGTTGGAGCCCGGCAAATCGCTCCTGCTCGAAAAGCCCACGAAGCGGACGTCGCACGTCGGCGGCGAAAGGATTAAGCAGGGCAGCCCGGAGGAAGCAACGCTGCGCGCCTGGATCGGAGAGTTGGCCAAGCTCAACGGCGATTCGCTCGCCAAGGCGCTCCGGTATCGGGAAGAGGAAGAGGGAGGAGGAGGCCAGAAAGCGCCGCGAGTGGAGCTTCGACGCTTGACACATAGCCAATACAACCAGACCGTTCGCGATCTGGTCGGCGACGTCTCCAAGCCTGCCGATCGTTTTCCTCCGGAAGACTTCGTCAACGGCTTCCGGAACCAGATTCAGGGGCAAAGTCTTTCGCCCTTGCTGATTGAATCCTATAGTGAGGCGGCCGAACGAATTGCCCAGAGCGCGATGCGGGGCGGCGATACGCGGGGCTTGATCGGCTGCAAACCGTCGCTGGCTTGTCGGGCCAAGTTCGTCCGGGAGTTTGGGTTGAAGGCGTTCCGCCGGCCGCTCGAAAGCGGAGAACAGAAGCGCTACGAGGCGCTGTTTGCGACCGAGAAAGAGTTTGTTAAGGGCGCGCAGCTGGTGATCGAGGCGATGCTCCAATCGACCAATTTCCTGTTTCGTCTCGAAGAGACTTCCGACCCCAAGTTGAAGCCCTATGTGACGGCCAGCCGGCTGTCGTATGCGCTGTGGGACACGATGCCGGATGCGGCGCTTTTCGCGGCCGCGGCGCAGGGCTCGGTGGACGTTCGGGCACAAGTGAACCGGATGCTGGACAACCCGCGGGCGAAGGTGGCGCTGAACGAGTTTGTCGGCCAATGGCTGCGTTTTGATCGGATTTTGACCGCCAGCAAGGACCGGCGCAAGCACCCGCAGTTTACTCGGGAGACGGCGGTCGCGATGGCGGAAGAGGCTCGGTTGTTCGTCAGTGATCTCGTTTGGAATGACCGGAATTTTATGGAGCTTTTCACTGCTCCTTATGGCTACGTCAATGGCGAGCTAGCGGGCATTTACGGTGTTCCGGCTCCGGCGCAGGAATTTGGGAAGGTAACGTTCCCCGCGGCTTCGGAGCGGGCGGGGATTTTGGGCCAAGCGCTGTTTTTGGCGAGTACGGCGAAACCGGACGAGTCGTCGCCGACGGCGCGCGGCCTATTCGTAAGGGAGCAGTTCCTTTGTCAGCATGTGCCGGATCCGCCGGCGGGCGTGAACACAAATCTGCCGCCTTTTTCGGCCGAACGGCCGGAGACGAATCGGGAGCGTTTGTCGGCGCACGTCACTAACCCCGGTTGTGCTTCGTGCCATAGCTTGATCGACCCGATTGGCTTTGGGTTTGAGAAGTTCGACGCGATCGGGGCGAGACGGGATAAGTTTGAGTTCACGACACCGGGGCGAGGCCAGAAGGCTCCCGCGAAGGCTTGGACTTTGGAGATTGATTCGACCGGCTTTGTTGCCGGAGTCGCCAAGTCGGCGTTTGCTTCGCCGTCGGCTTTGGGAGCGGTGCTCGGAGAGAGCGCGCAATGCCAGGAATGTTTGGTGAAGCAGTATTTCCGCTACACGTTTGGTCGCACGGAAACGGCGGCTGATCGGCCAGTGATCCGCCAGTTGACGGAAGACTTCCGGCGGTCGCAGTATCGTTTTAAAGCACTTATTGCCTCGATGATGTTCTCTCGAGAGAATCCAGAAGGAGCTGTCCATGCCGCACGTAATCACGAATCGCGTTAGACTTTCGCGCCGGGCCTTGCTTAAGGGGTTGACGGCCGCCGGAAACGCAGTACTGGTCGGCTTGCCGCCGCTGGTATCGATGTACAACTCGCACGGCACCGCGTATGCCGCCGGGGCCAAGCCGATCGAGACCCGGTTTGTGCTTTGGTTCAACGGCAACGGGATTCCGGAGCGGTATTGGATCCCGGCCGAGGAGGGCAGCGACTACAAGATGACGCCGTGCCTGTCTCCGCTGGCGGCGTTCCGTCAGGATTTCCATGTGCTGAGCGGGGTCGACAACGCGGCCTCGGCGGGGCAGGGAAATGGCCATACGAACTCGATGAGCGGGTTGATGACGGGGACGAACTTCACGGGTCGCGGGCCGTCGGGGCCGTCGGTGGACCAGGTGATTGCGAACAAGATTGGCGGGGATTCGCGCTTTCGGTCTCTGCAGATCGGGGTGGCGCAGGAGTCCTTCGGCGAGAGCATGCAGCGGAACATGAGCTGGGCTGGATTCGAGCGGGCGCTGCCGCCGGAGATGATTCCGCATCGGCTGTTTGACCGGTTGTTTGGTGCGCGGGAAGAGGGCTGGGTGAACCGGAAGCGGAGCATTCTGGATGCGGTTTCGACCGACGCTACGGCGCTTAAGAAGAAGTTGCCGGGCGACGATCAGAACCGGGTGGAAGAGCATCTGTCGGGCATTCGCGACCTGGAACGGTCGATCGCGGCGCTGCCGGAAGAGTACCGGAAGGTGGATGCTCCGGACTTCGATGGGGACATGAAGGATTGGCCGCGGATTGCCAAGCTGCAGAGTGATTTGTTGGTTCAGGCGCTGGCGACGCGGCAGACGCGGGTAGCGTCCTACATGCTCACCAAGTGCCAGAGCATTTCGCGGTTCCCGTGGCTCGGCTATACCTCGGCGCGGCACCACGATTACACCCACGCCGAAGGCCGCGTGAGTGGGGCGGACGGGGCGGAAGGGCAGCGCGTGCTGCGGGATATCTGCAAGTGGCACGTGGAAGAGTTTGCGTATCTGGTGGCCAAGCTGAAGTCGATCCCCGAGGGCGACGGCAGCGTGTTCGACCGGACGGCGCTGATCTTCGTGCATGAGCATGCCGAGGCGAATCCGCATAAGAACAGCGGCTTGGCGATGCTGGTGGCAGGCGGCGTCGGCAAGATGGCTAAAGGTCGGCATACGCGCGTAACGGGCACCTCCGGCGACGTGTATTTGACCGTGGCGGACGAGATTGTGCAGGCCGGTATCGGGAAGTTCCCGACGGCGAGCAAGAAGATCAGCAGCTTGCTGGCGTAGGCGCGGGATGCTGCGAACCTTATTGTTGTGCGTGATTCCCGCTCTGGCTTTGGGGGCAGAGCGGGACGTGGCCGAGTGGGTGATCCGCTTTGAAGGTTCGGTTACAGTTGAGGGGAAGGCGCAGCCGATCCGCGACGTAACCCAACTGCCGGCGGGCGAGATCAAGATCGTCGGGATCGACCTGACGGGGTCTGTGATTCCGCCGACGGAGCTTGTGAAGATCGCCGGATTGCCGCATTTGCGAGACCTCTTTCTGCCGGGTCCGGTGTGGAACCCGGGCGGCGGGAACGAGGACGCCAACGACGTGTTTAAGACGCTGGCGACGCTGAAGAACCTGGAGCGGATTTACGTGGGGTGGCACTTTGCGACCACGATCAACATTAAGGACAAGGGCTTTGAAGCGCTGGCGGGGCTGACGAAGCTGCGGGAGATCCGTTGTTCGCAGTGCCAATTGAGCAAGGTGAGTTTGGCGAGCTTCACGAACCTGCGGAGCCTGGACCTGAACAATACGCGGTTCACCGATGCGGGGTTGGCTGGGTTGGCGAACTTGAAGGGGCTGCGGCGGCTGTTGCTGCGGGATACGCTGGTGACCGACGAAGGGATGCGGCACCTGGCGGAGTTGACGCAGCTGGAAGAGCTCGACCTTTCGGGGGTGAAGCTTTCGGATAAGGGGGTCGCCTCGCTGCGGAAGCTGACGGCGATGCGGGTGTTGAACCTGCGCGGGGCTTCGGCGACGGACGCGAGTTTGGACGTGTTTGCGGGGATGCCGAACTTGCGGGCGCTGGATCTGTACCGGACGCGCGTGACCAACGCCGGGGTGGCGCGGTTGCAGGGTTTGAAGCAGTTGGTGGACGTGGACCTGCGCTACAGCCGGGCGACGAGCAACGGCGTG
>CANNLB010000323.1 GCA_947505565.1 Acidobacteriota bacterium
TGGACTTTTACCCCGGCTTCGATCGTTGACGATGAGCCGACGCAATTCTGGTTCGGTTCTCAACTATATGAGCCGGATAATCACATGTCGCATTTCTTTGGTAAGGTCACGCTGCGGACCGCACTGGCCAAATCGCTGAATATTCCTGCGGTGAAGGTTGCTCAGGAAACGGGTTATGGCGAAGTTGCCCAGCTCGCTCGCCAAGTCGGACTCGGGAAGACGATTCGCGCAACGCCTTCGATGGCGCTTGGCTCCTACGAGACGACGCCAATTGAAATCGCCGCAGCGTATACCGTTTTCGCGAACCGCGGGGTGTTTGTGGCTCCGAATTGGGTGGTCGGAATCCGGGATTCGTCGGGCCAGGAAATTGCGAAGAAGGCGAACCCGTCGCGGCGAGTGCTCGAAGAAGACGTTGCGTACTTGATGACCAGCATGATGGAGGAGGTGATCCGTTCGGGTACCGGAGCCGGAGTGCGCTCGTTCGGGTTTGAGCAGCCTGCGGCGGGAAAGACGGGGACATCACATGATGGTTGGTTTGCCGGTTACACAACGAAGCTGGTCTGCGCCGTGTGGGTCGGATTTGATGACAACGCGAAATTGGATTTGGAGGGGGCCCGATCTGCGCTGCCGATTTGGGCTGAATTTATGAAGCGAGCCCACCTGCGGCGTCCCTATCGGAATGCAACGGAGTTTCCGCAGCCGAACGGTGTCGTTGTCGCCAACATTGACCCGGCAACGGGAAAGCTGGCGGGCGGGAATAACTCGAACGCCCGCGAAGAGGTGTATTTGCAAGGGACCCAGCCCCAAGCTGCCGAAGGGGCGGGTAGCTCTGGGACGGCTGTTTCTGATTGGGGAGCTGAGCCGACTCGCCCCCAGCGAACCCCGAATGGCAGCCGGGAACTACGGTCGATTCCGGTGGTCCCGAAACCGGCTTGGGCGCAATAGAATGATAGTAAGTGGTCCGCTAGAGCAGTCAGGAAAACGGAGGTTATTTCGTTATGCACTCGATTGGGACTTTCCTCTGGTTCTGTTTCGCATTTGTGGCTCCGGCTCAGCTACCGGACTACTCCGGGTTGCGCCCGATTCCGACTGATCACTCAACCGCTCGCTCAGCCCTTTCGCCCGAGGCTCGGGGTGATATTTTCATGGCGCGCAAGATGTATCGCGAAGCGGCCGAAGTGTACCGGCAGCCCCCGGAGAATCCGATTTTGGCCAACAAGATCGGCATCGCTTTTCATCAGATGACGGCATTATCGGATGCTAAGCGTCAATACGAACGTGCCGTCCGCCTGAAGCCAAACTATTCAGAAGCCATCAACAATCTCGGAACGATTTACTACGCGCAAAAGAACTACCGGAAGGCGATCACCCAATACAAGCGGGCCCTAAGGGTGAATCCCAATTCGGCATCGATCTACAGCAATCTTGGCACCGCTTTTTTTGCCCGGAAGAAGTACGACGAAGCGTTTGACGCCTATCAAAAGGCCTTGTCGATCGATCCGGAAGTATTTGAGCATCGGAGTACCCAGGGTGTTCTGCTGCAAGAGCGCAATGTAACCGAGAGGGCCAAGTTCCACTACTATCTGGCCAAGACGTACGCGAAGTCTGGGAATGCGGAGCGCGCCCTGGACTACATGCGTAAGTCGATCGAAGAGGGATTTAAGGAACGGAACAAGTTTCTCGAGGAACCGGAGTTCGCTTCTTTACAGGCGAATCCCGACTTCCAGATGCTTTTAAAATTGGAATCGCGTGTTCTCTAAAAGACTGCTGCCGGTTTTTCTCGTCGGCATTTTGCTCGGTTGCGGCAAAGGTCCAGGGAGACCGGCGGTTGTGAAGATAGCCCTGCTTTCTCCCCAGAGCCAAGTACTTGGTGAGGCTGGCCAAGTGTTGCAGTCGACGCTGACCATGGCGTTTATCGGTTTGAGCGATGCGATGATCTTTTCGCTGCAAAGCCGCCGCCAAGTGGCCGATGTCGCTCCCCACTTTATTCTTGAGCCTGTTGTTGATCACGCTGGATTTTTGGTCCAGGTCTACGACGGCCCCTCGCAGCGCCATCTTGCTGAGGTTGTTTGCTCAGTGACCGACTGTGCCCGTCAAATTGGGGACGCGATTGGGGTGGCCCCTCGGAAGCTTGCGGTCGTTGCCTCCGCGGTGCCAACGCAGCCCACTGCGGAGGCGTTCGCCGCCATGGCAGCACGAGCTCCGGATGATGGAACCGTTTACGAGCAATGGGTGAATTATTTGTTGAGCCAGAACCGCCGGGACGAGATCGGTCCGGTGATCGCGCAGGCGCTGCAGCGGAAGTGGCCGCCTCTGGAGCGCGCTCAGTTCGAAGTGTTAAGAGCGACGATGAACGGTGATTTCTCTGCTCGGCTCGCGGCGATCGGCGCGGTGGCCCGCGCCTGGCCGGCGAACGTCCCCCTGCAACTGCAGGCGGCCGAGGGGCTGAATCAGCGGCGCGACTTCAAGGCTGCTTTGCCGATGCTGCAGGCGGCGGTGCGGGGAGAGCCGGGTAGTTTTCAACCGCTCTCGATCTTGGCCTACACGCAGGCGTTGAGCGACGATTTCCCGGCGGCACGGCAGACCGTTCAGCTCAGTCTGGCGACGTCCAACCAGCCCCTCTGGTCGCTCGATTTGGAAGGCGATATTTTCTTTTTGCAGGGGGATTTCGCTGCGGCCGAGAACGCCTATCTCGCAGCAGCCGAGAAGGATGCCGCGTTCGAGCTCGGTCGCCTTTACGCAAAAGCCGGCGAAGCGGCCCTGTGGCAGAATCAAATCGAGCGCGCTGACGGCCATATGCAGCGGTTCTTCGCGGTTTACCAGAAAGGTGTTCCGGCCGGAATTACCATCGTGCAAGGTCTCTGGCTCTGGCGAATCGGCCAGCGGGTGGAAGCGCGTCGGCAAGCGGAAGCGTTACCGAGCATCAAGCCGCTATTTGATTTCCTGGCCGATCCGGCGCGGGGCGGTCCTTCGCCGGCGGGGCCGGCGCTGCAGGCGTTGGCTCAGGGCCGCGCCGCCGAAGCCGTGGTCGGCTTGGAAAGATTTATTCGGCTTCAGCGGCTGCCGGTAGGGCTCCGTTGGGATCCCATGCTGGCGGTTGCCCTCGCCGAGGCTGGAAGGCCCACGGAAGCCTGCGCTTTACTCTCCCACTGGGGACTTCCTCCTTCGCCGGATGATTGGTCGGCCGCAGTCGTGTGGCCGCGACAACTGGCAGTGCGGGCGACGTGCCTACAAAAGGCGGACGCTACTCGGGCGGATCAGCTCCGTCAACTGGTCGTCAAGCTAGCGCCTCGCTAGAGCTGACCCGTTTGGGTGTGGAGCGTGATATTGTGAGCGTCGTGCGTCTATCGTTTTTTCTCTTCACCGCAGCCGCGCTTTCGGCCGCCGATTTTCCCTCTGCCGAGATCACCAATGGGCAGATTACGGCCAAGCTGCTGCTCCCCGATCCAGTCAAGGGCTACTATCGGGGGACCCGCTTTGACTGGTCGGGCAATATGCCCAGTTTGCGGACGAAGAATCACGAATACTTTGGACAGTGGTTCGAAAAGTACGACCCGCAGTTGCACGATGCGATCATGGGCCCGGTCGAAGAGTTCAAGACAAACAATGCGGGGCTTGGTTACGACGAGGCGACTCCCGGCGCGAGTTTTGTCCGGATTGGCGTTGGGGTGGTCCGTAAGCCCGAAGAGAAGGGCTACCAGAATTTCAAGACCTACGAAATTCTGGATCCGGGGAAATGGACGGTGAAGCCCGGTCGGGACCGGATCAGCTTCACCCATGTTCTGAGCGGACCCAACGGCTATGCTTACCGATACACGAAGATGATCGTGCTCGTCAAAGGCAAGTCGACGATGCGGATTGTGCATCTTCTCGAAAACACCGGACGGAAGCCGATTGCCACCCAGCAATATAACCATAATTTTTTCATGATTGACGGCCAGCCCACCGGGCCCGAATCGGTCGTTCAGTTTCCCTTCGAACTCCAGACGACCAAGGCGTTCCCGAATAATTTGGCCGAGCCGCGGGGCAAAGAGATTCGCTACACCGCTGAGCTCAAGAAGGGTGAAAGCACGTATGGGGAGTTTGCCGGGGCGCCAACCTACGACGTTCGAATGGAGAATCGAAAGGCTAAGGCCGGAGTCCACATCCGCGGCGACGTGCCGATTGCTAAACTAGTCTATTGGTCGATCCGGAGTACCTTTTGCCCGGAGCCTTACATCGACATCGCGGTCGAACCGGGCAAAAAGACCCGTTGGACCTATACTTACGATTTCTACGATATCCCGTGATCTCTCGCCGCGCCTTTTTCTCTACTCCGCTTGCCTTTTCCGCTACGACGCCGACTCGGTTCGAACTGGCGTGCATGACCCTGCCGTACTCTGCCTTCTCGTTTGCTCGCTCCTTGGCCGGGGTCCGATCCGCAGGCTTTGATCGGGTGGCTTGGGGCGTGACGCACGAGAGGCGGCCGCTGCTGACGCTTGAGGCGACGCCGACCGCGGCGGCGGCGCTGGCTCGGCAGACGCGCGATGCGGGCTTGCATCCGGTGATGATGTTTTCCACCGTAATGTTGGAAACGGAGCAGGCGGGGGGGGCGCATCGGCGGCGTGTGGACCAGGCGGCCGCAGCCGGGATCCGGTTCCTGCTCACCTTCGGCAAGACCGCTCCGGGGCAGTACGAGGCGGCGGTGGCGACGTTGCGGGAGGTTGCCCCGCACGCGGAGCAGGCTGGGGTGACGATCTTGGTGAAGCAACACGGCGGAAACACGGCCACGGGTGTCGACTGCGCGAAGATGCTCCGCGCGGTGAACCATCCCGCTGTCCGGATGGGCTATGACGCCGGAAACGTGCTTGACTATGAGAACCACGACCCTCTGCCCGATATTGCCGCTTGCGTGCCGGACATTCGGGCGCTTTGTTTGAAGG
>CANNLB010000324.1 GCA_947505565.1 Acidobacteriota bacterium
GGCGGGCTTCGATCTGCCGCCGTTGATGTTCAACGCCGCGGATTTGCAGGCGCTGCGGCTGGAGGCGTAGATTGTGCAGGAGTGGGCGGACACGGACTTGGCGCGAGCGGCGCGGACGGTGAACGGGCCGGAGCCGTTCTACCTGCCGGACTTTTTCATTCGGGAGGAGACGAAGACCTTCTGCCCGAGTTGCGGCGGGCGATCCGAGCCAAGCAGCAGATTCGGATCGGCTACACGCCGGCCAATAGGGAAACTTCGGAACGGCAGGTGGAGCTGGTGGGCCCGCTCCTTTGCGGCAACCGGTGGACGCTGGGCGTAACCCGTGCCGCGCGTTCCGGTCGTTTCGACTGGAACGAATGGCGAGCCGGGTGGTGCTGCCGGAGTTCGGGGTGACGCACGATGCGGACGAATACATTGAGGCGATGAATCAGGAAGAATAGATCGCATGGACCGTCGACTCTTTCTCTCTCTGCCCGGTGCCGCGTTCGCGCAACGCCGGAGCCTCTTCATCCCGAGCCCAGGAAAGGGGACGGCGATCATGGCCTACGCCTTCTATACGCAGCGTAGCGGAGGCCAGATGAATTCGATCGAACAGCGGTGGAGCCGGTCGGACACGATTGACACGGCGTATCGCCGGCGGTCGACGGACTATGGGGTGACGTGGTCGGCGCCAGAGACGATTGTGACCGGAGAGAAGCGGCCGGAGGGGATGTACAGGAAGCATTTGCGGTGTGGCTATGTGGACCCGCCGACGGGGCGATATCTGGAATTCTTTATGGAAGGGGTGCTGCCGACGGATGATCCGCTGGAAGGGATGCGGCGGTGGCAGCTCTTCTATACCTATGGGGGGAAGACGCATCAGGTGGTTCACGAGGGGGCCGAATTCAACGCGGCGCATCCGCTGCCCGGGGTGAGGGCCGGGAAGAACTCGGTGATGATGGGGGACCAAAGTTGCGTGCCGTTGACGCTTCAGGACGGGACGATTTGCGTTCCGGTGGAGATTACGCCCTTGGGGGCCAATGGGCAATACTACAACCCGGGGCAGGGCTACACGTGGCATGAGACGGCGGTATTGCTGGGGAAATGGGACGGGGATCGGCTGCGGTGGCGGATGTCGAACGTGATTCGGCTGAGCCCGGACCAATCGACGCGAGGGATTATGGAGGCGACGATGGCGCGGTTGACCGATGGGCGGTTGATGCTGGTTTGTCGAGCCTCGAACGATAAGACGCCGGAGCGGCCGAGCCATCGGTGGGCGAGCTATTCGAGTGATGGCGCGCGGACGTGGTCGGCGCCGGTGCCGTGGACGTACGAGGGAGGCGAGGAGTTTTTTTCGCCGAGTTCGTGTTCGCAACTGGTGACCCATTCGAATGGAAAGATCTACTGGCTGGGGAATGTTACGCCGACGAACCCGCGGGGAAATCGGCCGCGGTTCCCGTTTGTGATCGGGGAGGTGAATCGGCATACGGGACTGCTGCGGAAGGCGACGGTGCGGACGGTGGATACGCTGCAAGCGGGCGAAAATGAGATTTTGAGCTTGTCGAATTTCTACGCTTATGAGCACCGGAAGACGCGGGAAGTCGTGGTGCATATGACCCGCCTTTTTGCTCATGCGGACGGCTGGGAAGGGGATGCGATGCGGTACGCTGTGGGGGTATGACCCGTCGCCAATTGATCGCCGCCAGTATGCAGCTTCCCGTCATGATGCCTCCGCCGAAGAAGGCGAAAATCACCAGTTCCGTGATGCTTTGGTGCTTGAAGGGGACACCGGAGGAGCGGCTGGAGATCGCCGCCCGGGCGGGGCTGCAGAGTGTCGAATTGGTGGGTGAGCACCTGACGATGGATCTGGAAGCGTTTCAGAAGCGGGCCCGGAGCTTGGGGCTGGGGATCGACACGATTTCGACGACGCCGAACTGGAAGGGCCAGAAGCTGAACATGGTGGAGGCGTCGAAGCGCCCTGCTCTATTGGCCGAGGTGGAGTCGAACTTGAAGTATGCGCAGCGGATGGGTGTGCCGTTGGCGTTGTTGATGTCTGGGGACGCGGTGGCGGGCAAGACATTCGAAGAGCAGTTTACGCAGATGGTGGAAGGGGCGAAGCGGTGCGGGGATCTGGCGGCGAAGTACGGGGTGACGTTGATCGTGGAGCCGCTGAATACGAAAGTGAACCACGCGGGGTACTTCCTATCGAACTGCGTCGATGGGCTGCGATTAATGAAGGCGGTGGACCACGACCACGTGCGGCTGCTGTTTGACCTGTATCACGAGCAGGTGGAACGGGGGGATGTGATCCGAACGGCCCTCGCGGCAATGCCGTATGTGAGGGTGTTCCACGTGGCGGACAATCCGGGGCGGCATGAGCCGGGGACCGGGGAGATGAGCTACGCGAGCATCTACAAGGCGATTAGCAAGGCCGGGTACGAAGGGTACATGACGATGGAGTATCTGCCGCGGAAGGAACCCGGAGCTAGTTTGAAGCAGGCGGTGACGGAGATGCGGGCAGCGCTTTAGCCTTCGCCGCGGCCGGCGAGGATCAAGGAGACGGGCACGACACCCATTTTGCGCATCAGGACCCAGTCGTGCTCGCCCTGCTTCTCCATGATTCCTTCTTTATAAAACTTCGGATCCTCTTTCCACAGACTGAAGACGGCGGGATGAGGCGTGCCGGAGGCCTTGCGGCTCAGCGTTAATAGCCCTTCGAAGTCCGGCGTGGCGTTGCCGTCGGTGTCGCCGACGGCGGGGACGAGGAGGAGGAAGTCGCGCTGGGGGGCGGCACCTTGGTGCGTTCCATTTTCGGGGAAGTAGCTGTAGCGCATAGAATAGACGCCGGGGGCGACGCCCTGGCCGCGGCGGTCTTCATGCTTTTGGGCAAAACGAATGACGGCCAGGAGAGAGCCGTGGGGGACATTGGGCATGGTGAGATTGGCTTCCGAGGAGGCGGGGCCCGAGGGGACTTCGGCCCGATACCAGATTTCGGCGAGGAGTTGGCCATCCTTCATCACCTTAGTGCCTTCCTTGTTGAGCAGCGCACTAACGCTGGCAGCTAGGTCGGCGGGCGGGGCGCTACCGGCTTCGGTCTTATACTCCTCAGCGAGTAGGGCAGAGGCGGCGGTGAAGAGGAGAGTGATGAGAGTTCGCATGATTTCAATTATGAAGATGTTCCCACAAGGGCGTTCGTTGCGCGTTTCGGTACAATTTCCTTGCGGCTTGCATGCAGACCATACTGGTAATCGACGACGACGACAGCTTGAGAGATACGATCGGCTTGATGCTGGAGCAAGAGAACTTCCGCGTCCACCAAAGCGCCAACGGTCGGGACGGCTATGAAAAGGCGCTGAGCCTGAAACCGGACCTGCTGCTGGTGGATTTGCGACTACCAGGGATGAGCGGGGTGGAGATCTGCCGCCAACTGCGCACGGACAAAGTGCACACTCCCATTATTGTACTGAGCGCCGTCGGGGATGAAATCGATAAGGTGCTGCTGCTGGAGATTGGGGCGGACGATTACGTGGTGAAGCCGTTTGGGCGGCGGGAGCTGATTGCGCGGATCCGGGCGATTCTGCGGCGTTCTTCCGGGGAGGCGCACCACGTTTTGAAGTTCTCTGATACGGAAGTCGATATTGAACGGCGGATGGTGCAACGGGCGGGGCAGGAGGTGAAGATGACTCCGGCGGAGTACAGTTTGCTCGTGTTCTTCCTGCAAAACCCGGATCGGCCTTTGACGCGGGATGTGATTTTGAACTCCGTGTGGGGCTATAACTCGTTCCCGCATACGCGGACGGTGGACGCGCATATCGTGAAGCTGCGGCAGAAGTTTGAAGTGGACCCGGCAGTGCCACGGCACTTCGTGACCGTGCATGGAATCGGCTATCGGTTTTTGCCATGAGGCGGACGGTGCTGGTGGTGGAGGACAACCGGGCGCTGGCGGATACGCTGGCGGTGGCGTTGAGTCTGTTGCCGGATACGGAAGTGTTGGTGGCCTACGACGGGCAGGAAGGGTTCGAGCTGCTGGGGGAAGCGGATGCTTTGTGCACGGACTTGGACCTGCCGCGGATGAACGGTGAGGCGTTGATCGTACACTTTCGGCGGATAAAGCCGGGGGCACCGGTGATTGCGATGTCGGCGGGGCCGGGGGAGAGGGCCGGGGCGGATCGATTTTTTCCGAAGCCGTATTCGACGGCGGCGGTGCGAGAGGCGTTGAAGGACATGCTCTATGCGTAGATTGTTGATATTGCTTTGGGTTCCGGCGCTGTGGGCGCAGGCGGATATACTGGCTCGGTTGGAGAAGTTAGAGGCTGAGAACGCGAGGCTGCGGGGCGAGGTGGCGGAGCTGCGGGCAAAAGTTGACATCTTAGTTCCGGAGCGGTTGGAGATTGCCGAGCGGCGGATTGAGGAGCAGGCGTCGACGAAGGTGGAGGCGGCGAGCCGGTTTCCGATTGAGTTCTCTGGCATGGCGCTGTTCAACGTATTCGCGAACTCGGCCGGGGCGGGGGGCGTGGATACGCCGACGACGGCGAGCGGGACGGTGAGCCGGCGGGCGGCGGGGCTGACGTTCCGCCAATCGATCGTGGGGGTTCGTTTTCATGGGCCCAAGACGTTCTTTGCGGCGAAGGTATCGGGGTCGGCGTTTGGGGACTTTTGGGAGGGGAATACGGAGGGGACGGGGAACGTGCCGTTTCGGCTGCGGACGGCGGAGGCGACTCTGGCTTGGGAGCGGCGGTCGGTTTCGGTGGGTTTGATTAAGCCATTGATTTCGCCTTGGAACCCGAATTCATTTGCGACGGTGGGGGTGGTGCCGTTGACGAGCGCGGGGAATTTGTGGCGGTGGCAGCCGCAGATTCGGTATGAGGAGAAGCTGGGCGACTTCCGGCTGCAGGGGGCGGTGATGCAGACTTCCGAGCAGTCCGGGCTGG
>CANNLB010000325.1 GCA_947505565.1 Acidobacteriota bacterium
GAATATCTTATTGATGTCGCCTTCGGAAACGAGTAGCTCCTGATTCACGACGAGGAGCCCGAAAGGGTTGCCGAAACCCTTCCATTCGGCGACGAACTCGCCGGAGGGGGAGAATACCTGGACGCGGTTATTGCCGCGGTCGGCGACGTAGAGGCGATTCTGTTTGTCGATGCCGAGGCCGTGGGCGGTAGAGAATTCGCCGTTGCCCTTCCCTTTCTTGCCGAATTGCGAAACGAACTTGCCGGTGGCATCGAGGTGTACGATGCGGCCGTTGCCGGAGTCGGCGACGTACATTTCTCCGGTGGAGGAGAAGACGACGTCGTCGGGAGCGCGGAAGTGGGATTGGTCGGGTCCGGGGACGCCGACCTCACCGAGCGTTTTGAGGAGTTCGCCGTCGGGGGAGAACTGGCGGAGAACATGGTTGCCGTTGTCGGTGGTCCAGACGTTCCCACCCCGGTCGACCCGGAGACCGTGGGCGACCTTAAACATCCCGTTGCCCCAGCCCTTAATATACTCGCCCTTCTTATTGAATTTGACTAAGCCGGGCTCGCCACGATGGAGAACATAAATATTCCCCTTCTGGTCGACTTCGACGGCGGACATGGGGCCGAGTTTGACTTCGGCCGGGATGGTCAGGAAGCCGCTGGAGACGAAGGGGTCTCCAGCGGTGGCGAATAACAGGGTCAGAAAAGGTAGCATGGAGTTAGAAGAGGAGCTTCAGGCCGAATTGGACATTGCGCGCATCGCGAGCCGATGTGACTGTACCAAACGTGCCGCTTTGGTTGCGGCCGTTGGGGCCGGCCGAGAACCCGCCGCTCGGCAGACCGAGATTGACGGAGTTCATAAAGTTGAAGGCTTCGGCGCGGAATTGCAGGTTGATGCGCTCGGTGAGCTTGGTGTTTTTGATCAGGCTGAGATCCCAGTTGACTGTACCGGGGCCGCGGACGTCCGGTAGGACGCGACCGATGTTGCCGTAGGTGAAGTTAGCCGGGTTGACGAAGGCATCGGTATTGAACCAGCGCTGGGCGGTGGGGGAATCGAGATTGGCCGAGACGCCGATGGAGTTCGGGCGGTTCGCGCGGAAGTTGCTGGCGCCGGAGATGGCAACCGGGAGTCCGGTTTGCATGATGCCGATGCTGTTGACCTGCCAACCACCGATGACCTTCTTCACGAACGCCGAGCCGGACTTGCCGAAGGGGAGTTCGTAGAGCAGGCTAAGCACGGCGCGTTGCGAGACGTCGGTGGGGTCGACCGAACGTTCCAGGCGGCGATTAAACTTCGAATCCTGATAGCCGACAAGATTGGTCTGTTCGACAGCACCGAAGTCCACGGGTGAGTTCATTCCCTCCGAGATCAGCTTTCCGCCGGTGAAATTGAACATGACGCTGAGCCCTTGGGACATGCGCTTTTCGAGGCTGACGATGAACATGTGCGAGTTGAAGTTGCCCATGCGCGCGCTGCGAACGGTGACGCCTTGGTAGTACGGGAACGGGAGGAGCGACTGTTCGCGGGAGATAGTCGCGCCGCCGAGGGCTCCGGGAACCAATCCACGGTTCGGATTGGGGACCTGGGTTTGAAGATCGAGACCGAGACCGAGGTACTGATTATCAAGTTGGTTGAGGTTCCAACCGCCGGTCGTGAAGTGGCGACCGACATTGCCGGTGTAAGAGACATCAACCAGCCAACGGCCGGGGAGCTGATGCTGGACTGACGCGGTGAACTGTTGCGACATCGGGGTGGTTCCAAACGGTTCGTCTAGGGTGACACCCTGGCCGAGGAACCCGGCAGCGCCGAGGGCGCGACCAGCGGGTTGGAGCAGGGGCGACGGGAAGCCGTCCTTCAACTGGAACGCGCGGAGGTTGGGGTTGGCGGAGGGATAGCTGGTGCCAGTGTTGGCGAAGCCGGAGACGCTGGCGTAATTCTGACGCCAAAACTGAGACGGGTAATAAACGCCGTAGCCGGCCCGGAGGACTGTTTTTCCGCCGCCGAAGATGTCATAGGCGAGCCCGACGCGCGGCCCGAAGTCGTTGAAATCGCCGTTCCGAAAGGTCCGGTCTTCGGCGCTGGCATAGATGGTGCCGCCGAGCAGACCGTTCGGGAGACGGAGCGAAGGGTCGAAATTTGTGATGCCGTTGTTGGCTTCGACGGGCTGGGTTTGATAATCCCAGCGGAGGCCGAGATTCAGGCTGAGACGGCGGGTGATTTTCCAATCATCCTGGAGAAAGATGGAATACGACTTGCCACGCTGGGATTCCCCGAGATGGGTGGTGCCGCTGGCACTGGCGACTTCGCCGAGCAGGAAACTGCCGTAGGCGGAGCCGTTGCCGGCGGGCGAAAGCGGATTTCCAGTAAGGCCAGCGCTGAAGTTAAAGCTGCCGGACGGGGAAGAGCGTTGCAGGTTGTTGCCCTGTAGGGTACGGAAATCAAAGCCGAGCTTCAGAGTGTGCGCACCCGCGATCTTCGTGATCATGTCGAAGAACTGGGTATTGACGCTGGCGCGGAGGCCGGCGGTGCCGGTGTTGAACCCGGGGAGGCCGTTGCCGATACCGGGGAAGGTGTCGGCGGGAACGGAGGAGGGCAGCCCGAGTTTGGCCGGCCAGCCGCCACCGAAGCTGCGCACGATGAACGGGAAGTAGCCGCGGGTGACGCCGACGCGGAGTTCGTTCAAGAGGCTCGGCGTGAAGGTGTGGGTGTCAGACAGGACGAAGTTTTTATTGTTCAGGGCGTCATCGCGCTTCGCGACGACGGGATTGGGGTAGATGTTGGTGCCGTTGTCGGTTTCGTGAAGGAAGTAAGAGTAGCGGGCGAAGAGGGAGTTTTTATCCGAGAAGCGGTGGTCCATCTTGATGGTGTATTGCCTCATAGCGCGAATTTCGTTGGCGATATTGCCGAAGTTGTTCGCGTTCGTGAAGGCGTTGGTGGGAGTGCGGTTCGGCAGCGGATAGAACTCGTTGATCTTCAGGGCTACGGGGTCGAGACGGTTGGTCGGGATGCGGTTGCCGGGGAAGAGATCACGCACGAAGCCGGAACCGGCGGGGTTGACGCGGGTGGTGGCGGGGTCGTAGATGGGCACTTGGCGGCCCGCGGTGTCAAACAGGTCAGAGAAATCGCCCGTGCGCTGCAGGGCGGTGGGCATGCTTCCGATTTGCGGGGTGCCGCGGCGGAACTTGTACTCTTCCCAGTTGCCAAAAAAGAAGGTCCGGTCTTTGATGACCGGGCCGCCGACGGCGACGCCGTACTGGTTAAAGCGAAACGGCGGCTTGGTGGCCGCGAAGGTATTGCGGGCGTCGATCTTGTCGTTGCGGAGGAACTCATAGACCGAGCCGTGAAGTTGGTTGGTACCAGACTTGGTCACCATATTGATGACGCCGCCGCCGGTGAAGCCGAACTCGGCGGACATGGTGCCGGATTGCACCTTGAACTCTTCCACCGCGTCGACCGCCGGGCTGATGGCGACTTCGCCGATATAAGATTGGATGTTGTTGCCGCCGTCGAGCGATTGGGCGTTCATGGCGTTGGGTCCGCCATTGATCGAGATGGAGCTGAGCTGAATGCCGCGGTCGGCGAAGCCGGAATTGGTGGGGCCCGCGTTGGATTTTACGCTGGGCGTAAGGAGGGTGAGAGCGAGGGCGTTGCGGCCGTTCAGGGGAAGTTCCACGACGCGGCGGTTTTCGACGACCTTGCCGACCGTGGCCGAACCGGTGTCAACGAGGGGCGCTTCGCCGCGGACTTCAATGGTCTCCGTGGTGCCGCCGACGTCGAGCTTGAAATTGATCTCGGCGCGTTGATCGACCTGGAGATTCAGCCCGCTGCGGACGGCGCGTTTGAAGCCCTGCTTTTCGACCGCGATCGAATAGTTTCCAATGGTGAGCAGCGGGGCCGAAAACAGGCCGTCCGCGCTGGATTCAACGACCGTGGACTGGTTGGTGTCGACAGCGGTGATCGTGACTTTGGCGGCCGGGATAGAGGCGCCGGAAGAATCGGTGACAAGACCGAAGAAGCTGGCGCGGCTTTGTTGGGCGGCAGCGGGAAGGGCGGCCAGACAGGTGGCCAAGCAAAGAACGAGGTATCGCGACATAATGACTCCCATTAAACAGTCGCTATTATTTCACATTTCAGAAAGATTGCAAGGGGCGTCGATGGAGCACGACGCGGTCGAGCTGTTCGACCCCTTGCCGGCGACCGAGCGAAACGGGGGCGAAGTGGACGACGGGGAAATTCAAGGCGCGGCCAAAGAGCTTGGCGGCGAAGCGGGAGTCGTTATGAAGAAGGTGTCCACCCGGCTTAACAGAGAGGGCGAGGGCGGCCAGCGCGGTGAAGAGGCTGCGATCGTCAAAGTAGACGAGCACGTTGGTGGCGACGGCGAGGTCGTATGCGCCGACGGCGGGGATCTGGGTGGTGATATCGGCGACAAAGCCACAACGTTTTGTTTGGCGGAGGAAGGTGAGGACCTCGGGGCGAACGTCGACGCAATCAAGGCGGGCAGCGGGACCGAGGAGGGAGAGAAGGCGTTCGAGTTGCGGTTGGGCGAGGGGTGCTTCGTCGGAGAAATCTTCCCGGCGGGTGAGATCGAGGCCAGGACCGATCAGAAGGGCGTTACGGGGCACCGGTTGCAGGTTGGACCAGGCGGCGTCGAGAGTGACGAGGTTTGCGGTGGCGGTGTCGCTGCTGAGTCCGCGGCGTTGATACAGGGCGTCGATCGCTTCTTGTTCCTTTGCATCGTTCAGGCGGGCGTGGAGGAAGGCAAGGGTGTGGCGGTAACAAGCCGCGAGAGTCCAGTCGGGCGGGAGTTGACGATACAGATCGACCAGAAGCGCATGGCGGGCGTCGCGGATCGTTGAGAGCGAAGCTTGGAAGGCAGCGAGTCGGGCTTCGACAGCGGCGTTAGGAGAAAGAGTGTA
>CANNLB010000326.1 GCA_947505565.1 Acidobacteriota bacterium
AAGTCCGTAGCCGACCAGGCTAGCAACGACGGCGAAGACTGCAACGTAGAAGGCAGGTTTTGGTTGGGCCATAACTTTAGATACGGGAAAGGAGTTAGTTGTGTTCGGTCAACTTGGATTCGGCCACGGCCGGTCCGAGATCTTTCTGTGTGTCGGCGAGCTTGGTCGTTTCAGGCGAGCGCAAACCGAGTTCGCTTTCGAACTGGAGCAAAGCGTCGTCGGCCATGGATTTGTGCATTTGCTCTTGGGCTTCGATGTCGGCGATGCCTTCGTTCGAAAGATCGGAGGCGACGCGGGCCTTGCCACGATTGACGTCGATGCGGTCCTGAATGACGCGTTCGATTTGACCGAAGTCGGTGGTGACGCTCATGTTGAACGACTCCGAAATGGAAGCGATTTCGGCCTCGGCGGCGCTCATCTTCAGTTCGGCGTCGTACTTCTGGATCTTCGTCTTCACTTCACCGAGCTGGTGGCTGGCGTGTTGAATCTTGCGGAGATTGTTCTCATACGACTTTTCATGCATCCCGAGTTGTTCGAGATGACCGGCGAGTTCCTGCTTGGCCTTTTGCAATTCGAGAGCGAACTTTGCGGCGGTTTCGCGATTGCCGATCTTGAGATACGCTTTGGTCTCGACTTCGAGCTTTTGAACGTGCGCACGCGAGGTGATGACTAGGCGATTCACCCTCTCGACCAATCCGCGATACAGTTCGAGGCCCTTGCGGCCTTCCTTCATCTGTTCGAGGGCGCGGTCATGCTCGAGCTGCATCTGGGCGATCGGGTCGGCTTCCCAGAACATGTTTGCAATCTTATTGAGCTGGGCGCTGATGGCACCCCAAAACTTACCGAGGATCAAGATAGGCTCCCTGCGCGGCTATACCCGCACAATCTCCCATGCTACTCGACTCGAAGCGAAAACGGGAAGCTACACTCGTCCTGTGCGCTTGAGCCAGGCTCGATACATGCTGGTGAAGTCATCAACTCGGGGGTCCGAGTAAAGTTCCTCAATCGTGTACCGCATCTTACGTTGCCAGTTCGGATACTGCCAGGTGGCTCCTGGCAGGTTCTGCTGCTCGGTTTCCTTGGTTAGATCCTCTTGGTTCAGGACGAGCACCTGAGCTGGGGTCGCGGCCAGAAAGCCGATGACGGCGTTGTGGAGTTCGCCGCTGAGTTCGGGGACGTGGCGGATGTGGTCGGGGTAGTTGGAGGGCAGGAGTTGGAGTTCGTGAAGGACAGTTAGAAGCTGTTGCTTGTCCTGCTCGCGGCTTGTCCACTGGGCGCGGTAGCCGGCCTCATCGACGAGATTCGCCGCGCGGCGGGATTCGATGTCGCGGCCGGTCCAGAAGCCGGCCAGCGTGGGAAGGTCGTGGGTGGTGGAGCTGACAATGGCCAGCTGCGGATACTCGTCAGGACGCTTGAACGAACCGTTCGGGCCGCGTTCAAAGTAGAGCAGGCGGTAGCTGAGAATGTTGCATTGCGCGAGCGCTTGGCGGACGTAGTCCTCGACCGTCCCGAGGTCTTCGCCGATGATGATGACGCCGGCGCGGTGCGCCTCGAGAGCGATGATGTGGAGCAGTTCCTGCCATTGTTCTTTGACATAGGTTCCGGCGGTAGCGTTTTGCCCTTCCGGGATCCAATAGAGGCGGAAGAAGCGCATGACGTGGTCCATGCGGAGGGCGCCACCGTGGCGGCAGTTGTTACGAATGGCTGCGGCGAATAACTGAAAGCCGTCTTGCTGATGGCGGAGGGCGTTCGGGGGAGGGAAACCCCAGTCCTGGCCTTGGGGAGAGAAACCGTCCGGGGGCGCGCCGACGCGGCAACCGTGGATATAGAATGGGCGATGGGCCCAAAGGTCAGACCCGCAACAGTCCGTGGCCAGAGCGAGATCATGATAGAGACCGATCGACATGCCGATGGCTTTGGTATGGCGCTGGACGTCGGCGAGTTGGGCATCGACTGTCCATGCGAGCCAGGAATAGAATTCGACGAGCCGGGGATGGGCCGCGGCGAAGGCTTGGACGGTGGGGGAGTAAGGGTCCTGGAAGTCCGTCGGCCAATCGGGCCAGATCCAGAACTCGGGGTTCTGTTTGTGCAGGGTCTCGTCGATGGCGCAGTAGACAGCATATTGACGGAGCAGGTTGCCTTCGGCCTGGAGGTAGGCGCGGAAATCGGCCTGGTCTGTCTGGAGCAGTCGGAACTCCCGGTACAACTGCTTCAGGAAGCGAAGTTTGAGCCTGGCTACGACTTCGTATTGGACGAGGGGGGCTTGCCGAAGCGCTTCGCGTTCCGCCACGCGAGCGTGGAAAATGGCCTGGCAAACGCGGCTCTCGGCGAAACCGGGGACGCGCTCGACGTCGATGTAGAGAAAATTCCGATAGAAGGAGCAGTTCGGGAGATAGGGGCTGGCGTTGTAAGGAAGGCGATTCGAGATGGCGTGCAGGGGGTTAAGGGCGACAAACGAAGCCCCGGCATTTTGATGGGCCCAGGTGGCGAAGTTCTGGAGATCGGTAGAGTCGCCGACTCCCCAGTTGCGCCCGGAACGCAAGCCGTATAACGAGATCGCGATGCCAGAAATGCGTTGGTTGGCCGGAAGCGCAGGCGCCGCAGCGGGGCAGTAAACGAGCTTGGCTTCGGCGCGGCGGTCGCCGTAGATGAGGGAAAGTTGGTGGTAACCGAGAGGGAGATCGGTCGGTAGGCCGAGGGCGAGGCAATCGTATTTGGTGCCCTCGAAGGAGACCGTGGCGGATTCGCGGACGGAGTAGACTCCCGTGAGGACGCTACCATTCTCGAGCGTTAGGCTCCATTGGTTATCTGGCGATTCGTGAAAAGGATGGGAGACGCAAAGCGGGACGTACGGGGCGTCTTTGGAAACGACTACGGTCGGCGAGAGAAACGCGAGATGGGAGGATAAGACCCGTTGGCGAATGGCGGCATCGAGGGTGACCGGATCCGTCGCAGGCAGGTCGAGTGCCGATAGGATCGCGCTTTGGGTGGCGGATTCGGGCCGGTGCTCCTGTCCCCAGATGTCCCAGTAGACGGACTGAACCCCGAAGAGGGAGGCCGCCTGGGCTATTGCGTCGTCAAGATCCGCGGAAGGGAGAGTAGGAAGGGAGGAATCCATGGATAGGGGAGCTCTTTTAGTTTAGCTGGATTGGGGGGGATCGCCTGTGGCGGGGAGCCCGTGCCATACTAAAAAAGCGCTCTTTAGAGCGATGTTTGGATCAAGATCACTATGGAACAGCGAATTCTGCCGGTTGCGCCCGAAGATTTGTTTGCGCGGATTGACGATGATGGCGTCGGCGATTTGTCTGACAGCCTCGTTTTAACCACTCTCGATAAGGCGATCAACTGGGGCCGTAAGAACTCTCTTTGGCCGATGTCGTTTGGGCTCGCTTGCTGCGCGATTGAGATGATGGCGATGAGCGCGTCTCGATTTGATATTTCGCGTTTTGGTGCCGAAGTGTTTCGTGGCTCGCCGCGGCAATCGGATCTGATGATCATCGCCGGCCGGGTTTCGAACAAGATGGCACCGGTCGTTCGGCAGTTGTATAACCAGATGCCGGAGCCAAAATGGGTGATTTCGATGGGAGCGTGCGCTACCTCGACCGGGGTGTTTAGCAACTATGCTCTGGTCCCGGTGAACCAAGTGATCCCGGTCGATGTCTACGTGCCGGGCTGTCCTCCACGACCGGAGCAGTTGATCTACGCGATCATGATGCTGCAGGAGAAAATCGATGGCGAGCGGGGCACTACCTTGAAAATGCTCAATTTGGATTAACGTTCGGTCCGAACGGATCGATAAAGGTGATAGACCCCAAAAAGTCTGGGAGGGCTATCGCTATGGAGACCAAATCGATCGAGCAAGTCTCGCCGGTTCTGACTTCTGCCTCGGCCGATTTAGATAAGCAGCAGATATTGGAACGACGGGAGTTGGTGCGCGCCGTGCATGCGATCAACGCGACGGAACTGTTCGGGGAGAATTACGAGCTCACGTTCGTATTTGACCGACAGAGTAAGCGTACGCTGATTCGGATCATCGACCGGGAGACGAAAGAGGTGATTCGTCAACTGCCGAACGAATATGCGCTTCGTATTGCGTCTCAATTGCGCGCGGAGTGACGAAACATTATTCTTCAATCTGTGGCTTTCCGGCCCGATAAGGGTTTAGGACGTCAAATGTCACTCGCAGCCTACAAAAACAGCCAAGATCTCGATGTTCTTTCAGCGACGCCGATGCAGTTGGTGCGGATGCTTTATGTTGGTGCGATTGGATCTATCCAGTCTGCCTGTGAGCACTTACGCAACGGAGAAATTCGCGAGCGTTCCCGACAGATAACGAAGGCGTGCTCGATCATCGAGGAGCTGACTTTATCGTTGGACAAAGAACGCGGCGGCCAAGTGGCAAGGGATCTGACCGAACTTTACGTTTACCTGCACAAGCGTTTGATCGCGGCGAACATAGAGCAGCAGATGGAGCCGATGATCGAGGTGAAGCGGCTCTTGGAGACTCTTCTGGAAGCGTGGCAAGGGCTTCCGGATTCTGCCGCTCCGTTGGAGGGATCTCAGTCTTGGATCGCCTGATCCCGCCAAGGTTTTCGGCTGGAAAGTGGAAAGCGGTATGATCCGGCCAGAGGGGGTTGCGGCCGTTCTGTGGACGAGTGACACTGGTCAGGCCCGTATGCCGCAACTGCAGCTACCGATGTTCCCGGCGGGAGCCACCGCAATCACCAACAACGTCACGGTAAATTTGTTCTCAACGGGCGAATTCCCTGGGGATTGAGTTTTTCGTGATGCGCAAGTAATCGAAGACGAGACGCGTCCTGGACGTGAATTTGCGCGTCATCTCAGCAAAGGCTTCGGCACTCGCGAAGAATTGACCAGTCCT
>CANNLB010000327.1 GCA_947505565.1 Acidobacteriota bacterium
CCCGACAACCCTTGCAGCGCCTTCAGATGAGTGCTGCCCATAAATCCGAGACCGATAACGGCAAGTCGCATAAGAGACTTCCATTATCACTCCGGCTTAATCCTGGCGCAGAGCCACCATCGGATCGACCCGGCAAGCGCACCACGCGGGGATGGCAACCGGCATCGTGCCAACCAACCTGATACCCGCGACCGGCGCGCCCCAGTGAGCATATTCCTCCGCCCGCGGCCCGTACAAAACTTCGGCACTAGGCTCGTGGAATTTTTCGCCGCGCCGGCTCCAATCCCCAGGCCCATGGCCAACCAGCGCCGCCAGCACCGCAAATCCAACGCAGAACAACGCGAACAGGCGTTCCTGCCGCAGATGGTGTTCCACCTGCTGGTCGAGCGTCCGGACGGCTACCAGCGGCAGGTTTGGATTTAAACGAGCGACGGTTTCGCGGATGACCGGCAACAGGGAGGCCGAGCGGTCGGCGGTCCGGATCGCGAAGGTCATTTCCCATCATCAAAATCGCGATCCCCTTCGAGAACTCGATAAACGATGGGACGTAACTCCCCTTGGACGTTTTCACAACGGGTATTGCGAGCCACACCAACCACTGCAAAGGAGGGTGCCGTACCATCCCGACTCAGCTTGAAGGTCTGCCCGATAGAGCGGGGAGGGACAAACATTTTCCTGGCAAAGACGGCATTGACGACGACCCGGTGCAACGGTCCATCGGCTTCGGCTAACGTCCGGCTTTGCGCCACGGCCACGTCGAGAACTTCCAGATAGCCCGGCAACGGCCGGCCCAAACGGCTACTCCGTCCCGGCCGATGGCGTTGCATGGGCCGGGCTCCAATAGCCACCGTTGGAGCACATCGACCATGAACAGAATTAACCATTCTTTCGCGAAGCCCAGGGGCGAGTGGTAGAGGTTCTGAAAGGTCCATACAAACAGGCCGGCTCCAAGGCTCAGCACCGTCGCCAACGCCACCTGGATTGCCACCAGTACGCCCGTCAATGGCGCCTTCGGCCTCGCTCCAGGCAAGCGGCGAAAGGCAGTTTGGCGAGTCGGCCACAGCCCAAAGAGTAGCGTGACGACGAGTGAGACGCTCGCCGTGAAAGCGAAAATACGCCGGTTCTACGGGCGGCTTCCCAGATAGACGACTTCTGCTTGGCCGGGAAGCAGCGGCAGGATCGACTGCACCTAACCGTAGGCGATGACGGGCGGAAGCGTCGTTCCAAGGCTGGCCAGAACCAGGAATTCGGCTAGGAACTGGCGCATCAAGCGACTCATCGAAGCATCCAGGGGGAGGCGTGTCGAGATTTCCCGTTCCCGCGCTACAGCCCGTGCCAGCGGCAGATTGGCCAAATTCGCGCTGGCAATCACCAGCACCAGCGCCACCATGAACATGAGAATTCGTAACGGCCCAGAGAACTCGCGCCGGAGGCCGGAGAGGCTTTCGGCCGCTGGTTCAAAGCGAAGGGAAGGGGTCGTCTCCGGGCTACCCGGGGGCACCGCCAACGAGTTCACCAGCGCGGCGTTCAACCGACCAGCCTCCGGAATCGGGAAACAGATGATCCGCTTCACCCACCAAAATCGGAGGCTCGTGAAGGGCTCATTCTTTTCCCCGACCGAGCCACCAAGCACGGTCACCCGCGTCAACGAGATCGTGATAACGGGATAGCTGCCGATCTGGTGGCCGAAGAACTCGGCCGGGGTCACCCCGACAATCTGAAACTGGCGGTTGTTAATTTGCAGAACCCGCCCGATAGCGGCTGGGTCCGCAGCCAGGCTGTGCGTCCAGTAGCGATGGCTGACCACCGCCTCGGGGGCGCGTTGCCCGCGTGATCGGCGTCGAGCAGGAGGCGACCTCCAAACGGCCGCACGCCGAGCAGCGAATGGTAGTTGCCCGACGCCGCTTGCACCATCGCGGTCTCGGCGAGTCCACCAGCCCGCACCGCGCAGAGTTCGGCACCCAGGTGTGCCCAACCAGAGACATGAGAGCGAAGCTGCAAGTAAGTAGCGCAGGAAAACGGATCCCCTACGAGTCCGCGCTCATTGTCCAATGGGCCAGTCATAGTCCTGACGACGGCTTCATCCGGGTGCTTTGCGCGGGTCCATTTGAACACCTGAAGCGCCTCCGGTGCCTCGACCGGAAGGGCGGGGAGGAGCAGCGAATCGATCAGCGTGAAAATCGTCGATCGCAGCGAAAGCACCGCTACCGTAGCGAGCACGGGCGAACGCCGCAGCATTCGTAGCGCATGCCGCAGGTCCAGACCGAGATCGAACCACCAGCTCCCGCGCCGCTCATCCCGGCACTCTTCCTTAATCGCTTCGAATGGACTAAACGCCAGCCGAGCCCGCCGCAACGGTTCAGCCGGCGAATGCCGCTGCTTCTCCGAGTCCGCCGTCAGTGCCCGTCGGTGATGATCGAGTTCCGCGTTGAGCTCCTGATCACTCGGGTTGATGGCTACTAGGCACTCCCCATGACACGCGAAATCGCACCCGACATCCGGCGCCAATTCTCCGCCTCCGCCGCCAACTACTTCTCGCCCGCACTCGTCAACGAATAGATCTTCGCCATCCGCCCAAGTTCCGACTCGCGTCACTCCGCCGTCAGCCAACCTTTGCGCTCCAACCGGCGCAGAGCCGGATATAGGCTCCCCTGCTGCACTTGCAACACGTCGTTTGAAATCTGTTGCAGCCGCACCGCGATGAAGCAGCCGTCCTGTGGGTCCAGCGCTACGACTTGCAGAATCATCATGTCCAGCGTGCCTTGCAACCGGCCGGGACTTTTGGAATCAGGGGATGGAGGCATGGATACGGTGGCGCTCGGCATACATCGTGCGCCTAGGCATGTAGGCCGTCAACGCCTCGTTCGTAAAAACTCGGCCTGCTCGCGCTTAGGCAGTTTTGCCCGCACGTTTTAATACGCGGCGCCCAGCAGCAGCTCCGACGCCCGCCGAGGCAGCGCCTCGGCATGTTCGAGCGCGAGCCAAATAGGGCGCCGGAATCCCACTGGCCTTTCCGCGAGCTCGGCGCACGCTGCCGGCGAGCATTTGAACCCCAACACGTTGGCTCCTGGCTCCAGAGACATCACGGCGAACATCTTCGTGCCGATGCAAAAAACGAAATTCTTTTCCCACTTCACCTCTTCGGTAGCGCACGGCAGCGAGAGGCAAAAAGCGCGGACCCAGGGGAGACCCATCTGGGGTGCCCGTGTAGCGTTTCGAGGGGGCCCTGTGGCGGAGGTCCACTTTGGTTGTATAAAAGAAGAGCAGGCCTCTTCCTGAGAAAATTTTTCCGGAACCTGAACAGGTTCCGGCCGGAGCGTGAATTCATGCAACTTCGAGTCCTAGCGTTTGTGTTGGCGGGCGGCAAAGGCACGCGCCTGTATCCGCTGACCAAGGAACGCGCCAAGCCAGCGGTGCCGTTTGGGGGTCGCTACCGAATCATTGATTTCGTGCTCAGTAATTTGGTCAATTCGGGCGTCTATTCCACCTATGTCCTCATCCAGTTCAAGAGCCAGTCGCTCCTGCAGCACATCCGGGACGGATGGGAGTTCAGCGGGTTGCTGAAGAACCAATTCGTGATTCCCGTCCCGGCGCAGATGCGTTCGCCGGGTGAGACTTGGTATCGGGGAACGGCCGACGCCGTTTATCAAAATATCAACCTGATTGAGCAAGCCGATCCCCATTTGGTTTGCATCTTCGGCGCCGATCACATCTACCGGATGAACATCCGCGAAATGATCGAGTTCCACGAGCAAAAGCGCGCCCAGGCGACGGTCGCGGCAATCCCCGTCGACAAGCAGTACGCGAGCGAATTTGGCGTCATCGAATGCGGTGGCGACGGACGCATCCATGGCTTCCACGAAAAGAATCCAGATTCGCCGACGATTCCCGGCAAGCCGGACCAAGTGTTCGCTTCGATGGGGAACTACATTTTTTCGACCGGGTTGTTACTCCGCGAGCTCTACGCCCAATTCGGCATGCATTACGTCGGCAACGTGTTTTGGCAGGTTGAGCACATCCCCTCTCGCAAGCCGCTCAACGGGATTGCGGACCTTAAGGGCCTGAAGATCCGCGTGCCGCCAGGGCTTGTCTCTGACATGCTCAGCAAGGCGGGGGCTGCAGTCGTCAACATCGCTGGCGGCGACGTTTTCACTGCGCTCCAGTCTGGCGTGATTGATGCGGCCGATTGGTCCTCCCCCAGCATGAACATCGACAGTGGGCTTCACAAAGTGGCCAAGTACTCGGTCAACGCCTCCCACTCGTTGCCGGCCTGTGAGATTGCCGTCTCCAAGGCGAAATGGGACGCCATTCCGCCTGACCTCAAAAAGCTGTTCGAGGCCGAGGTGAGGGCCATGAGCGCCAAGGTCAAGGACACGATTATTGCCTCCGACAAGGCTGCCCTCGAAAAGTTGAAGGCTGACGGCGTACAGGTCATCACGTGGCCAAAAGAGGAGGTCAACAAGCTCAGGGCGGTCACATGGGAGGTTCAGGACCAGTTCGCGGCCAGAAGCCCGATGGCAAAGAAGATTGTGGAGAGCCTGCGCTCGTTCCAAAAGAATACGGCCCGTTAACTCATCCTAACTCGCTATGCCAGCAAACCTGTCGTCCGATATGATGTTAGTGCGGCGCCTATTTCATCGCATCGCGATTAGCATCGGCTACGCCAGCAGTTGGCTATTTCTGATCGCAGTTGGCATCTCCTCGTTCGAAGTCATCATGCGCTACGGGTTCAACAGTCCGTCGAGCTGGGCCCATGAGACGACGACGACGTTGTGCGTCATCGCCTTCGGCTTCGGCGGTGCCTATTGCATGGCCCGCAACGAGCACATCCGCATCACAAGCTTTTCCGAGAAGTTGAACTTGCGGACG
>CANNLB010000328.1 GCA_947505565.1 Acidobacteriota bacterium
GCCGACCGGCGCGCCGGTGGTGGTTTCGAAGGCGATGTTTAGCTTGGCGTGGCCGTGCTCGTGCGCTTTGTGACTACGCTGTTGGCCATAAGCGGAAAACGCGGCAAGAGACAGCAGAGCGAAACGGAGCATGGGGAACTAGTCCTTGTAGGGTTCGATCGAAACGCCAGAGAGCTGGAAGCCGACGTCGCCGTAGGGACTCTTAATCGTCTGAATCTGCAGCTTACCTTCAATCCAGATGGGGTCCCAGAAGCTCATTTTGACCTTTTTCGCACTGGTCATTTTCACCTGAACGATCTGGTTCGGCGGGGGCGGGGGGGTGTGAATACAGGCTCCGACGTAGGGGACGAGCAGGAATTCGTTGACGATCTCGGCTTCGTCTTCGAGGGGAACCATGTATCCGGGGATGCGGACCAGTTTGCCATCGAGCGCTTTCAGCGCCGGGGTGATCTTGCCAGTGCGGTAGTTCAATTCGCGCAGCATCCGCCAATCCATTTTGGTCGCGGCCTCTTCGGCGTAGGCGGCCTGAACAAAACCGGCCGACAAGCCAGACTTGGCCCGAATGGCGGACTGGAAGTCTGGACGGACCATTTCCCGATTGACCACGTAGGCCACCATCGAGAGCATGAGCGCGATCATCAAACCGTGAACAAACTTCATGCATTAGCTCCTGTGCATCTTAGGATGCCACGTTTCGACCCGCCGGGTAAAGCGATCCTCTTGTTGTATACCGCAGTATGAGTCTGGAGGAACTGAAGCCCCGCATGCTGGGTATTGAACATCTGCATGAAAAACAAGGAAAAGCTGAGCCTTTAACGGATAAGAACATTTTAAACGGCCAGCGAAGAATTCAGATTTGAGGCCAATCGGAGGGAAGAAGAGTACGACTGGGTAACGCAAACACTTTCAGAGCCTCAGTAAAGGCCATCTAGAATTATCCCATTTTCGCCCCCGAACTTCTCTCAGGTCCGCCAACAGCCAAAGATTGTGCGTCAGCGCCGCCCATCCCACCTGCCGACCCTGACCCGCAATCCCCTTGCTCAACAGGGTTCCACCCAAAAACTTGTTATTGCAAACCTCTACCCGAGCCTCCGTCTGGGCCCTCCGATGGTGCCACCGCCGAAACGTCTCCCCCTTCCAACTCTCCGCAAACCGCTTCGGGTGCTTCGTGCAATCCCGTTCGTTAACCCCTTCCTCACCAACTCCTTACCGATCGCCTTGCAGTCCAACCCCCGATCCCCGACCACTACGCTCAAGCGCACTCCACTTACCATGCAGAATCAGTTCACCGCGATCGTTGCGCAGGACGGCTCAGGCGTCATCGCTTACTGCGCTGCGGTTGCCGGAGCGAACGGACAAGGCGAAACGAGGAAAGCCGGTTCAGGAGTCTGTCGGAGATAGGCTTCGGCGCAGCTACAATCACCAACTTACAGACATTCCGCAGATGTAAAAGCCCCGCAACTTTCTGATTCTACGTAGAATCTTTTTTTATCTCCGGCACACTCCTAGAGACCGGCCCTATGCCATCGCGCTCATACTTAAGTTTCGTCGGGGAAAGCACCGTCCGCTCCATTCCGCCGGATGCGACTAAGGAGCTTGTCACAGCCGGATGAACCTGGACCTATTTTCACGCCACCTGCGCCGTCATGGTTGCGCACTGATGAGAGAATGTGGGGGCCACGCCATCTGGGGGAATCCCCAAACCGGAGAGAGACGGGCAATACCTGGGCCAAGATCATCTACCGAGGCGTTTCGGTACCCGATCGGCCTGGCTCGCGCTTGGTATTAGTGTTCATGCAGGCACTCCGGGTACTCGCCCAAGATCGCGTTTCCCTTGAAGCCGAGCGTATCGCCCATCCCTGCCCTTGAGGTCCAATATCCGTCAGCGGTCAAAGCCTTTACGGCCTTGAAGAAACGCTCGCCCGCTCTCTTCGCCTCGCCTGCGTCGCAACGGGCGCAGAGGGGCTCGAGGATTGCCAACTGCTGCCTGTCGGTTAAGTCGACAAACCTCTTCCCCTTCGTCTGCTTCTTCAGCCAGGCCAAACCCGCCGTCATCACTTTCTGCTGCCCCGGGTTTCTTCCGACGACGAAGTCGATGTACGCCGGCACCCCGGCGGCACTCGCCCCGGGGGTATCCGTCGCCGGGATGATCCGCTCGGCGATCGTCGCGATGGTCGCGAAGTCTTCCTTCGAAAAATACTTCGGCTCCGGCAGCGCCGCCTGTCCGGCAGGCATCGTATGCGACCCTTCATGCTGGGCGTATAGCTCGTCCGCGGCAAAAGGAAAGGCGCAGGTCGCCGATATCGACCCAATGATCTTCAATGCATCCCGACGCTCAGCCATTAGAGTTCTCCCTTCTTCGCCCGGTCCGCAATATGTTCGGCCGTCCGGGCCGCTAACGCCATCATGGTCAGCGTCGGGTTCTTCTCCGAGGCCGACGGAAACACGCTACCGTCCAGCACGAACAGGTTCTTCACGTCGTGCGACTGGCACCACTTATTCACGACCGAGGTCTTCGGATCATCACCCATGCGGGCCCCGCCTAACTCGTGGTTGGTACGCGGCTCGTCCCACACCTTCTGGATTTTCGCGCCGGCGGCCTCCAGGATCCCCTTCGACCACTGCTGCATGTCCTTGAATATCTTCCAGTCGTTCTCCATCCAAGTAACCTGCCGACGGGCCGACGGGAGGCCGTAGGGATCTAACTTCGCATAATCTAAATCGACGTAGGACTTGGCGTTCGGCACCATCTCGCCATAGGGACTGAAGACGACGAACGACGGGTAGTGATCCTTCACGGACTGCTTGTACTTCGCTCCCATCCCTCCCATCTCCCGGGCCCAGCCGACGCCGCGACGGTTCTGGTAGCCGAACTGCGCGCCGAAGCTGCGGACGTAATCGCGCTTGCGTTCATGCATGAAGCTCGGCATGTAGGCGTGGTCGAGAAAGCCTTCATCATCCTTCAGCTTCGTCCCCACTAATCCGTCGAGGAAGGCTTCGACGCCGCCGGTGAAATGAGGGATGAAATGCTTACCTAACTGGCCGCTGGAGTTACCGAGGCCGTCCTTCGCGGACATCTGCAGCAGAGCCACGCTCTGCACACAGGCGCAACTGACGACCACGGATCGGCCAAGCACCTCGCCTTCGGCCTTCGTCTCCCGATGAAGAAACCTCACGCCCTTGGCGCGACCATTGGCACCCATCATCACTTCGCGGACGATCGCGTTGGGGATCAATTCGAGCTTGCCGGTCTTCATCGCCGGAAGCAGATGGACGTCGTAGCTGTTGTACTTGGCGACCACGTCACACCCGGCCATGCAGTTGCCGCAGTAGTGGCAGCTGGGTCGGCCGAACTTCGCCTGGGTCAAGGTCGCCTTCCGGACATGGATCGTTTTGAGACCCAGCTTCCGGGCGCCCTTATCGATTAACTTATCGGAGCACTTATAGGGAGCTGGGGGCAGGAACACCCCGTCGGGAAGGTCTGTCAGCCCGTCGTAGTTACCACAGACACCGACTTCCCGTTCAATTTTTTCGTAGTAAGGGGCTAACTCGGCGTAGTCGATCGGCCAGTCTTCACCGCCGCCGTCAAACGTTTTGCCCTTGAAATCGCGCTGGGAGTACCGCCAGGCAACGGCGTTCCAGGTTAGGGTTTTGCCGCCTAGGCCGCGGGCCCGTTCGCTTTCCATACCCGGCTTGCCGGGGCGCATCTTTGGGATCTGGCGATTCGAGAACTCCCAGGGCATCGCGTGGGTGGGGAAGTCGGTGCGGGTGTTGATTTTCGGACCGCCTTCCACCATCGCGACATGGGCACCGGCCCGCGCTAAATGGGCCGCGAGAGTGCCTCCCGAAGCACCGGAGCCGACTACCACCACATCATAAATTGGGTTCGCCATTTAGTCCCTCAAGAGCCACATCTTCATCGATTTCGAAACCAACTCGGCCGCATCCTGCTGGACGAAATGTCCGGCACCGGGGATGGTGACGAGTGTCCAATCTTTCGACAGCCACTCCCAGGTTCCGTTCAGCCCCGCGGCGTTGAGGGCCGAATCTTCGAGCCCATGAAACGGTAACACCGGCATGGCGACCTTGCGTGGGTCGGTGCGGGCCACGTAGGGTTCCCGCGGATAGTTCCGCTGGTAGTAAGCCATCATCGCGGCGAAGTCGCTTTTCTGGAAGGCTTCGACGTAAAGCTTTCGGGCCTCGGGATCCTTCACCCATCGGGCTAGCCCTTCGGCCGTCAGCGCCTTCTCGGAACCTTCGGCCTGAAAGCGTCGCGCGTAGGCCGCGTTCTTTTGCTGCTCCGGGTTGGTGGCCATCTCCCGGCTCATGCCGTTCGGGTGGGGCAGGTTCAAGACCACCAACTTCTCCACCATCTGCGGGAGGTCTAGAGCAAGCTGCCAGGCAATCGCCCCGCCCCAATCGTGGCCGACGACGATGGCTTTGTCCTTTCCAAAGTGCTGGATGACGGCTGTGACGTCGCCGACGAGCAGGCGCATATCGTAGTTCTCGGCGCCCTTTGGTTTGTCGGAGAGGTTATAGCCGCGGTTGTCCATCGCGACAACCTGGAAGGAGGGCGCAAGCGCCTCCATCTGGTGCCGCCACGTGTACCAGTAGTCGGGAAAGCCGTGGCTCATGACGACCAGCGGACCCTGGCCCATGGTTGCGTAATGGATCTTCACACCGTTCGAATCGGCGAAGCCGTGTTTGACTTCGGCCCCAAACAAACCGATGGCCAGCAAGCCAACGAGCAACTTCATTGTTTCACCCATTCGGTGTTGAACTGGGCGTGCTTGATGGATTTCCCAGCCTTCTCGAAGATACTATAAGTAACGTGGATCGAGCCATCCTTGGCCTGAATCACCG
>CANNLB010000329.1 GCA_947505565.1 Acidobacteriota bacterium
AGTCGCTCATCCCGTTCAGTATCAACCATTTCCAGTCGAAAGGGCCACGGCGACGGGCTTCAACTGCCGTTTATAGGCTGATAGGCCACACGAGGTAGCTGCTGCCCCCGGGGGCTTTGGTGTACGGTCTCGACACCTATTCCCAAGCCGTCCAGCGTTAGGCGGCCAGTCACGGCCGTCCCTGGCTCACAGTCCGGGGCGACGCTCTTCGCGCGTGGTGCGAACAGTACATCGGCAACCTGGTCATGCATAAACACGGCCTTTACCCGGATGGCTCGGCGGGAACCACGCTCCACCTGATGGTGACCGCCCAGCGGGGCGTGGCCGTTCTATCGGGTGCCGTCCCCGCCTGGGCCGACCAGTTAGCCGGACAACGATTACGCGTTTATTCCGGCCGACGTCTGCTCGGGAGTTACCCTGTTACGGGTAACTTCCGGATCGCTCTCCAGCATCACGACCCGACCGTGCCGCTATCAGTGCGCATCGAGGCATCTCACCATGCGTCCTCGCCGAGAGATCCGCGTCGACTCGCCTTCCTGTTTGGCGCGTTCGCGTGGCAGCCGCAAGAGGAAGACGAGGCCTACCCCGTAGTCTGAAACTCCACCGTCGGGTTGTTCTCCACCAACCGCTTCATATCCCAATTCGACGAAAACAAACACGCCACCCGACCGTTCTGATCCAACGCCAACACAATCCCCGTCCCCGAAATCCCCCGAATCTTCCGAATCTCTTCGAGCGTCGCCTTCGGCCACCGCGCACAAACATAAGGCAGCGGCGAACTGATCACCTTCACGCTATACTCCTGCAAAAACCGCGCCTCGACGACATCAAACTGCAACTGCCCCACCGCCCCCAAAATCGGCTCCCGCCGAATCGAGTCGATTCCATAATAAACCTGCACCACCCCTTCCTCGGCCAACTGCTCAATCCCCTTCCGAAACTGCTTACTCCGCGAAACGTCCTCGTTCCGCAGACTGCAAAAATGCTCCGGCTGAAAGCTCGGCATCCGTTCATACTCAATCTCGGAGTTCGAACTCAACGTATCGCCAATCGTAAATAGCCCCGGATTCACGACCCCCACAACATCCCCCGGAAACGCCTCATCAATCGTCTCCCGATCCCGCGCAAACAACCGATGCAGCCGCGTCATCCGTATCTTCCGCCCCAACCGCGGATGATTCACGAGCATATCCCGCTCAAACCGCCCTGAACAGATTCGCAAAATCGCCATGCTATCCCGGTGCTGCGGGTCCATGTTGCCCTGAATCTTAAACACAAAAGCCGAAAACTCCGACGACTGCGGCTGAATCGCCTCTCCCTTACTCAACCGCGGTGCCGGCGGCGGAGCCAACTTCACCAACGCTTCCAAAAACGTCTCGACGCCAAAGTTATTCAACGCGCTGCCAAAGAAAACCGGCGTCTGCTCCCCAGCCCGAAACTTCGTCTCATCAAATCGCGACAACGCCCCGTCCACCAGCGCCAACGTCTCCCGCAACTCCGACGCGCCTTCCTCCCCAGCCAACTCCTCCAACGCCGAATCGTCCAGCGACCGCGTCCAAGCCTCCGCCCGCGCCTGCCCGCCCCCCGCCGGGCTGAACTGCAACAGCCGCCGCGTCTCCAAATCCACCACCCCCCGAAACCGGTTCCCCGATCCCACCGGCCAGTTAATCGGCGAAGCCGTAATCCCCAGCACTTTCTCTACCTCATCGATCAACTCCAGCGGATCCAACCCATAGTGGTCCATCTTGTTGATAAAGGTGAGAATCGGAATCTTCCGCAACCGGCAAGCGTCAAATAGTTTCCGCGTCTGCGGCTCAATGCCCTTCGCGCTATCCAGCACCATCACGGCGCTATCGACGGCTGTCAACGTCCGATAAGTATCTTCGCTAAAGTCCTGATGGCCCGGAGTATCGAGCAGGTTAAACAAACACCCCTCATACTCGAACTGCAAAACGGTCGAGGTGATACTGATCCCGCGAGCTTGTTCGATCGCCATCCAGTCCGACGTCGCATGGCCCCGATTCTTTTTGGGCCGCACCGCACCGGCCGAATGCACCGCTCCAGCGTAGAGCAGCAGCTTTTCGGTCAGGGTAGTCTTCCCGGCGTCCGGATGCGAGATAATCGCAAACGTTCGGCGACGGGCAATCTCATTCGCGAAGGCGGGATCAACGACCGCGCCGCGCAGGGGTGATTCTTCAACGGACTCTGATGACAAGGCTGCTCCTAAATCGAAGGAAGGGAACGGTTAAACGCAAGGTGAGGAGAAGACTTTCGGAATCACATCGCCACTGTTGATTGTGGAGCACCCCACCAAACATGTCAATCGCAACGCAACCCCAGCTTCAAAGCCGACTCTGTGCTGCGTGGTAGATCCGCAGTACCTCGATCGTCTGTTCATTAACTTGGTAGACGGCGATAAAGGGCATAGGCCGAAACAAAAGCTCCCGCGTCCCCTACACTCGGCCCGGCCTGCCAATCAAAGGCGTGTCCTTCAACGCCCGAAGCCGCTCGTACAGAAAGCGGATAGTTGGCTGCCTATACTCCGGCTGATGGTCCCGAAGATAAGCGCTAATGCTCTCCAGATCCGCTGCCGCGGCCAACGTCCAGCGAATCCGCATTTAGGGACGAAGCATCCGCTCGAACCGGGCATCCATCGCTTCTTCTTCGATGAACTCGTCCCGCTCAGCGCAAGCCTTGCCTTCCAGCACAGCAGCACAGAAACTAGCATCTTCCGCCAGCAGCGTCAAGGCCGCGTCCTTAAGCAGTTCGCCAACATCTGCTCTCCCCTCGTGGCGGGCAATCTGTCCCAACTGCGGCTCTTAGATAAACTTCCATCGTTTGGGCTCCTAGCTACTCCAGACTACCCAAAACGGCATCTCCGAGCAACCGACAAGCGAAGGCCTGCCACGATCGGCGGGCCGCGAAACCGACTTCGGTTCAGATTACCCTAAAATCGAGAGCGCCCAGGATCAGCTAGGCAGCTCGATTCCAACCCGACGAAGAGAAGCAAGACGGCGGCGTCACCGTCACCTTCCTCGATCTACCCGGCGTTATCACCCACCCCACGCCCGTGCCATGGCCCTCGACGCGCTCGTCCTCCTCCTCAAGCACCAAATCGCCACCGGAGCCTCCATCCCCCACCCGCCCAAGCATCGCGGTGCCGACCTTCGATCCCTCAAACTCCTCGCCTTAGCCACCGCCAAGCTCGAACTCTACTGGGCTTGGCAAGCCTCCGGTCTTTCCTAATCTGACCTCGCCCGCCGCCTCAACTCCCCCAAAACCAATCTCGACCGGCTCTTCGACCTCTCCCACCACTCCCGTTGGGACATCATGGAGTCCGCCTTCGCCGCCCTCGGCCAACGCCTCGATATCAGCATCCAACCCGCCGCCTGAGCATACTTTTCGATTACCCTAAATGGAGAGCCCCGGGGCGTACACGTAACCGAGCCACCCCTTCGCAGGTTCCCCACTGCGGTTCTCGCGGACTACGGGTCCGTAGAGCGGCAGAGCCGCCTAAAAGGAATGCGCCTCGCCGGAGGACATGTTGGCCAAGCGTTCGTCACGGACCGACTGCACCAGTCGATCCAGCAAACACGCGGCGGCGAGAGCGATGAAGAGGGTCTCCCGTACCGATGAAGCCTTTTGTTTGCCCTGCGAAATGCGGGCAGTCGTGGTGACGAGTTCGAAGGTGGCGACCAAAGTACTCATCGAAAAGTGCCTCTTCGCCTCAAACAGTGCCCGGTCGTTGGGTTGGCATGCAACCGAGACGGACGATTCTCTATTGTCTGCCGCCAGTGCAACGCGCACCGGTTAGCCGATCAGCAGCCGCGATGCGATTCTGTTGACCTCGCAATGACATCGGAGGCCGCATTACCCAAAGGGCAGACTCGGGGGAATCACTCCACCCGATCCTTCGCTGCCGCGGCCGCTTTCGTTTGCCACTGCATGTTGCTGGGATTATCCTGTCCGCCACGCTTCAGTGGCTGACGGTGATCGACGACATAGCCGGGACACCCTCCGGATGTTCTTCCAGTCGAGGGGCAGGGGTTCTTGCGTTGGAAGGATGATCTGGCCGCGCTACTCCGCTGGATCCTCCCGCTCGAACTCCGCGCGCAGCTCGTGCAACGGGCTTTGGCTGTCGGCGTAGCCTTCACTTGGCGGGGCACCGGGGATCGGGTTGACTTGGTGTGAGCGCCGGACCTGCCACCGCTGCTCTTCGCGGCCGCCGGGGCGCTGAAGCAGTAGAGCGCGAGAATTAGCATTAAAGATCGAATCAACATCGGTAGCTCCTAGTCTGCCCGCTTCCGCGGGCGCTTGTTGTTGCTCTTGTCCCAGTCGGGGCCTCCCCAATAGTACACGGCGACATGGACAACCTTTTTCGTCATCTCACCCTCGACCCCGCCCTGGCCCGGTCCATCGACCGCCGGTGGACCGGGCAGATACGACCGGCGCTGGCGTCTCCGGAGTATCCGGATTCGTTTCGAAGGCTGAGGTTTATCCTCGCTGTTTGGCGCAGTCTCCCCACGAATCGTTCGGATCGTCTCGGCGACTGGCTTTTCCGTCACAGCCGGTGGAGGCGCTGCGGTCCGCGTCGACTTTGGCCCCGAGATCAGCACGGTCGCCAACACAGCGAAAACGGGCGAGGAGCAGACCAAGCATCGCTACTGCATCGCCATCGCCGTTCCCGCTGGACTGAAGATACCCTCGATTCGGGCGCTGACCCCAATTGCGGTCCCCACTGAGCCATCCGTCGGGATGAGGACGTTGAACTTGCACGCCGGTCATCGACGGCCAATCCGTAGAACAGGGCGTTGACTTCTCCGCCGAAATACGTCGACCAGAGGGGTCCCC
>CANNLB010000330.1 GCA_947505565.1 Acidobacteriota bacterium
CCGTCGCCGCCCTCGATCGCGCCGCCAAGCTCGCACCAGCCTCCCCGATCGTCGACCGAGGCCGCGCCATGTTCGCCCGTCGCATGGGCGAAGTCGGCCAGGGGCTGCTCGACGCTCGACAGGAGAAACGAGCCGAAGCGGTGCTGCAAGTGGCCGTGAAATCGTTCCCGAAAGAAGCGGAACTCTGGCGACTGCTCGGGCTGGCGCTCTACGCCCAGGGGCGCAACGCGGCCGCGGTGACGGCTTTCGTCGCGGCGGTCGATTTGGCGCCCAACGAAGAGAGTTTGTACGCCGGACTCGAAACGCTCCTGCCCGCCGGCAAGGCGGTGGAGGCAAGGCTCGCCAAGTACGTCGCCGCACACCCCGACTCAGCCCTGGGGTGGTATCTGTTGGGCCTGGAGCGTGGGGAGGCGGCGTTGTGGGAGAAGGCTTGGGCGTCGGATAACAAATTCTGGCCGGCGGCGTTTGCGCTGCACAAGCAGGCGGAGCCCGCGCGGGCGGTCGACTTGCTCGAACGCGTCGTCGCGTTGAACCCGGATTACGCCCCGGCCTACTACGCGTTGGCGCAACTCTACGCGAAGCAAGGGCAGCGAGAGAAGGCTTTGGCGGCGCGGAAGCGGCACCATGAGTTGGTAAAGGAGACGCTATGAAATTCTGGCTTGCATTGGTTTTGGCTGCCGCACTGAGCGCGCAAGAGGTATCGCAAAGCGGCCGAGCGCTGCAGGCCGAACGGCCGTTGGTCGCCCAGGCGGAGCGGGCCAGCCACGCCATGGTCGCCAGCGTCCATGAGTTGGCAAGCCAAGTCGGCGTCGAGATTATGAAACGCGGTGGAAACGCCGTCGACGCCGCAGTGGCCGTCGGCTTCGCCTTGGCCGTTGTCCATCCGGAGGCGGGGAATCTAGGCGGCGGCGGCTACATGCTGATCCGCATGGCCGACGGGCGGGCCTCGGCGATCGATTACAAAGAGATGGCCCCGGCCTCGGCCCATCCGGGGATGTACAAAGTCGAAGACGAGCAGCGCGTGGGGTACAAGGCGTCGGCGGTCCCGGGCACCGTCGCCGGGTTGGCACTGGCCCATCAAAAATTCGGCCACTTGAAGTGGGCCGACGTGCTGGAGCCGGCCCGGCGCCTGGCCAAAGACGGCTTCCCGGCCTCGCAGCGGATGGAGATCATTCTGGCCCTGCAGGTGCCGGTGATGAAGCAGTTCCCGGAGACGGCTCGGCTGTTTCTGCACGGCGGCGAGGAGCCACTCAAGCAGGGAGAACTCGTCAAACAACCCGAGTTGGCGGCGACGATCCAGCGGATTCAGAAAGGAGGGGCTAAGGAGTTTTACGAAGGGAACACGGCGCAACTGATCGCGGCGGACATGAAAGCCAACGGGGGCACCATTACACTCGAAGACTTGAAAAACTACAAGGTGATGGAGCGGGCGCCGTTGCAGGGGACCTATCGCGGCCACCCGATTCTCGCCATGGGGCCGTCGAGTTCGGGCGGGACGGCAGTCATCGAAATGCTGAATATCTTGGAAAAATTCCCCCTCGGGTTGGGCGACGAAGGAAGCGTGAAGGCGCGGCATCTGCATGTCGAAGTCGCGCGGCGAGCGTTCCGAGATCGTGCCGAGTTCAGCGGCGACCCCGCGTTTTTTGACATTCCCACCGCTCGGCTGATTTCGAAGGAGCATGCGGCCGCGTTGGCGAAAACCATCTCGCTAACTGCGGCCTCCAAAGCGGCCGTGCGGCCGGGCGCCAAGGAATCGAATGAGACGACCCATTTCAGCGTGATCGACGGCGAAGGGAACATCGTTTCGAACACCTACACATTGAATGGATTCTACGGCTCGCAGGTGATCGCCAAGGGCACCGGCGTCTTGTTGAACGACATCATGAGCGGATTTGGAGCGCGAGACCGTAACGCCATCGGACCCGGCAAACGGCCCGTCTCGTCGATGTCGCCGGTGCTCGTCTTGAACCGGGATAAGACGCCGTGGGTGGCGCTCGGCTCCCCGGGCTCCCAGACAATTCCAAACACGGTGCTGCAGGTGATCGTGAACATGATTGACTTCAAAATGTCGCTGCGCGATGCGATTGAGTATCCGCGGATTCATCACCAAGGCACGCCGGACCGGATCGACGCCGAGCCCGGGGCGCTGGTGCGCGAGGTGGCGGACAAGTTGCGGGCAATGGGGCATACGGTGGGTGCCGCGCTGCGGTCGCAAGGCGATGTCCACGCGGTGGCTGTCGAGCCAAAGACCGGCATGCGTCTGGGCTGGAGTGACGGACGCCGAGGCGGCAAGGCCATCGGCTACTGAATCAGTCGGTGACGTCTTCGGTGACCAGCACCGGGCGGGAATCGCCTTCGGCGGGACGGAAGACGAGATCGCGCAAACGAAGGCCCCGCGCGTGGCGCACGTAGAGCACCGAGGCGGGCAGCGGTCCAAAAGCGGCAGGGTCCGGGTAGGCCGTCGGGAGTTCGGGGACAGGCTGCCCGGAGGGCTGGCCGGGGTGGGTCTGGTGGAGTTGGATGTTAGACAGCGAGACGTCTTCGAGCAGGGCGTTCGGGAGCCCGGAAAGCAGACTTGGAAAGTGAGCGGCGCGGGCGACGATGTTGCTGAGGGTAACGCCAACGAAGCGACCGGGCTGCGGCGAAAGCGGCCCGCGTCCACGGGCCCCGTGGCGAAGCGCCAGCGGCGTCCCCACGTTGTGCATCGTGATGTTCGAAATCGCGACGCCTTCGAGTGACCCGCCATCGACAGCGTAAAGCGCGATACCGGGGTTGCCGTGCCGAAGGCCCATGCCCCCTTCGAGCGTGCAATTCGAAAATGTGATGTTGCGAAACCCCCCATAGCTTTCGGTGCCGCACTTCAGATGAATGCTCGCGGTGCGCAGCGTGCAATTGGTCACCGTGATGTTCTCGGTGAGGACCTTTTCGCCCAAGGCCGGCGATGACTTCAGACAGATGGCGTCGTTCACCGACTCGATGAAGCAGTTGGCTATCCGGACGTTCTGGCAGCAGTCGGGGTCGATGCCGTCTTTGTACGAGTTGGCGATCGTAACTCCATCGATCTCCACGTCGCGGCAGCCGAGCAGGCTGATGGCGTAGTTGCCGGCGTGCTGGATTTTAATGCCGCGGATAGAAACCCGGCGGCAGCGGCGTAGGGCGATTGGCTTGGGTCCCCCAGAGCCGCGGCGGTTCGCCTCGATAACCCCGAACCCGTGGATCGAGAGGTTCTCCAGGCCTTCGCCGTAGAACAGCGCGGGGCGGAACAGCGAAGTGTCGTTATCGGCGTGAGGATTGTAGGGAAAGGTTTCGGGCGCGAAGAAGGCGTCGTCGCGAGGGTTCATGTCGAGCACCGCACCGTTGTCAAGGAACAGCGAAACGTTGCTGCGGAGGTTGATGGAGGCGACCGGGTGACGGCCACTGGGGATGTGAACGGTGCCACCACCTCGCCGGGCCGCGTCGTCGATGGCTTGCTGCAGCGAGAACGGCCTTCGGAGGGCGCAGAGGATGTGGCGGCGGGTGATCATTGGGCGGCGGCGTGGTCCTTGGGAAATAGCCGCAGCGTCGCGTACAGAATAAGGCCCGCGGTCAGAAGATAGGCGCCTCCAGTGAAGGTCATCAGTTGGCCAACGCCGATCGTATCTCGCGCGATTCCGCCGAGATAAGGCGCGAAGCCGGAAATGAAGCAGCCCAGGAAATTGAGCACACCGATCGCGGTGGCCCGGAACGCACTGGGCACGACGTCGAAGGCCGAGGCGGCTTGGTTGCCGGTAACTAGGCCAGCGCAGAAGCCGAAGAAAGCGGCGGCAATCCGCATCGACAGCAGCGAAGGCGCGCTCCCGAGCAGGAAGATGCAAGGCCCCGCCCCGCAAAAGGCCGCCAGAATCAGCCAAAACCGCGCGGCCTTGGTCCGCTTATAGCCGGCGTCAGCGATCAGGCCGCCGCAGAGCAGACCGGTGAGGCTGCCGATTTGCGGATAAATCGCCGCCTCGTAGCCGGCCTGTGCCAGCGTGAGATGGAACTTGTCGTAGAGAAACGTGGGCAGCCAGGTGTAGACAAGAAAGAGGCCGAAGGTGGCCACTGCAACGTAGGCGGAGACAACCTGGAGCGTCGGGATCCGGACGAGCCTGGCGAAGTCGGCCAGCCTGGCGGGCGTGGCCGATTGGGGTGAGATGCGAATCGCGTCAGGAAGGCTGCTGAGGAAAAAATAAAGCGGATAGGAGTAGAGAATCCCGATGGCCCCTAATGTCCAGAATGCGACCCGCCAATGGAACTGCTCGGCGATGTAGCCGCTGATGGAGCCACCAAAGGCGACGCCGACCATTTGGCTCGTCGCGAACAGGGCGATCGCCTTCGACCGTGTCTCCGGGCCGTGGGCGTTGGCCATCAGCGCAAACGCCGCCGGCATAAAGCACGATTCGGCAATGCCAAGCAGGGCCCGGCAAAGCAGAAGAATCGGGCCGTTGGGGGCGAGGCCGGAGAGCACAGTGAACAGGCTCCAGAGCGCGACGCTTCCGGCGATGAGCGCGGGCTTGGGCCAACGGTCGCCCAGGATGCCAGCCACCGGAGAGAACAGGCCGTAGACCCAAAGGAAGAGCGCGCCGGTAAGCCCGAGGGTGGAGTTGGAAAAGCCGAAGTGAGATTGCAGGGCGGGGAACAGGGTGTACAGGACTTGGCGGTCGGCGTGATTCAGGACGTAGCAAAACCAAAGTAGGAGGATGAGAAGCCACTTCGGTTGAAGACGCATTGATAGAACTATACTGCATGGACATGATGGTCTTTTTACTAGCAGCGGAGATTTTATTTGTGGCGGTGCCGTTTACTGCCGAGAAGAGCTTTACCGAAGAGAT
>CANNLB010000331.1 GCA_947505565.1 Acidobacteriota bacterium
GACGTCGTTGAGATTAGGCGGGTCGACTTGATCCTTCCAGAAGTGGCCGTTGGTGCTGCTGTAGACGCGACCTTTGCCAAATTGGACGGTCCATTCGATGGGCCAGTAGAGTTTGGTTTTATTGTCGAGAGCGTAGGAGAGGATTTCGACGTTTTGGGCGGGTCCGCGGGCGAAGAAGTAGACTTCGAGTTCGGCGGCCATCCAGGCGGCGGGGAAGCCGTGGTGGATGGGGTGATCGCCGCGTCGGTGGACGACGGTATTGAGACGGGGGCCGTGTCCGGTTTTGTCGCCGTTGCCGGGCGCGTGGAATTTGAGGTCGCCTTGGGCGGAGAGGGAGATGGCGCGGCCGAAGCCGGCTGGTCGCCAGCCAAGGCCGATGATCTGGTTGTAGGCGGGCCAGTTGGGGAAGGCGTTGTTGGCACCGTGGTAGATGTAGACGCCACCGCCGACAGCGACGTAGTTTTCAAAGTCGGTTTGGACGGATTTTGGCCACTGGGGGCCGGCGGTGGAGCCGTTGCTGCCGCCGGGGATATCGTTGCAGGTTTGGATGACGACGTCATAGTCGGCGAAGCGGGGCCGCCAAGTGTCCCAACCGGGGGCGCCGGCTGAGTTGGGAGCGGTGGTGACGGTGACTTGGAAATCGCCAGAGGCGGCGAGGAGGCCACGGAGGCGTTGGGTGTTGCGGGGCCAATCGTGGTTGCTGTAGCCATCGACGATGAGGACTTTGATAGCGGCCGAGGCGGGCAGGGCGAGGGCGGCGAGGAGAAGAACGAGGCGCAGCGGTGTCATGATCAGTAGCTAAAGTTTAGCGCGATCAGGAGTTGGCGCATGGGTGTGGCGGTGCCGGTGATCACGCCGAAACTGTAGATGGGAGGCGCGCGCGGTATGGTTGCAGGAGTTACACATTTCTGGGCGGAACTCGAAATTCTTGCATTCGGCGATGGGAAAGAGCTTGATGAGCGAGACATCCTGGGTTTTGCGCCAGTGGCCACGCAGGGTGTTGCGGCCACATTCCGGGCAAGGAATCGGTAAACACGGCCGGGTTCTGCCAGCCGGTCTGGCTGTTATCGGGCTTGACCGGATTCACTCCGGAGACGTAGTTCAACCCAATCGCGGCGGTAAAGCCGACATTGCCGGATTGAATATAGGTGCGGACGTTTTCGCTGGCGCGTCAGTTCGGCCAGGGGTAGCTTTCCTTGGCTGCCGCCTTTGCTTCCGCGGAGCAGGGCGAGGTAGGTTGAAGAAATGAACAAGGTTAACTTAGCCGAAAAACTGGCGATGATCGGAGGCCACTGGACTCCGCGGATTGTGGGGGAGTTGAACGGTCAACACGTTAACTTGGTTAAGTTCCAGGGGGAGTTCGTTTGGCACGACCACGGCGACGAGGATGAGCTGTTTCTGGTGTTGAAGGGTGGGTTTCGAATGGAGTTTCGGGACCGGAGCGTGGAGTTGACGGTCGGGGCGTTTTTGATTGTGCCGAAGGGCGTGGAGCATCGGCCGGTGGCGATCGAAGAGGTGGAAGTGATGCGGTTTGAGCCAGCGGCGATTCAGTACATCGGCGAAGTGGATTCGCCGATGACCGTGCGGAATTGGGAGCGGATTTAGCCGGTCGCCGACGCGCCTTGTTGTATTGTGGAAGTTGGGAATTTCATTGCGCTCTATACTTTATCCGCTGTCGCTACAGGTGAACGGGGGGCCATGTTTTGAAGATGGCGTCTGGTCCGGCTTCGTCTCTTTTGACACTCCCGGATTGACGCTGGGTCAACTCGAAGCCGTGGCGCGGTACTACTACAGCTTGGGCTACGGCTACTTCTGCCCGACGATGGTGACGTCGAGTCCCGAAGCTTATCGGGGAAATTTGCCAGTGTTTCGGGCAGCCCGGGACTTTGATTGGGGTCAGGGGATACTGCCGCCGCATCTGGAGGGGCCGTTCCTTTCACCGGATTGCATGGGGGCTCACAATCCGGCGTTTCGTCAGGAGCCGACGTTGGAGTTTGCCGAGCAGCTATTGGATTGGTCGGAGGGGTTTCTAGGATTTTTGACGATGGCACCGGAGCGGGTAGGGGCACTGGAGGTGATTCGGTATCTCGGCGAAAGTGGCGTCAGCGTGAGCCTGGGTCATATGGACCCGGTGGTAGAGGAGATTCAAGCTGGCCTGGAGGCGGGAGCGACGGCGTTTACGCATCTCTTGAATGCCGCGACGCGCGAGAAGATTTCGGCGAAGGATTTGCGGATGGTGGCGCAGTTTACCGATCGACGGGCGTATTCGATGATTATTCCGGATGCGGTTCATGTATCGGCGTACGCCGTCACCCTGCTGGCGCAGAGCAAAGGGCCAGACAAGGTGATTTTCGTTTCTGATGAGAGTCCGCTGATCGGGGCGCCGGTGGGGACGACCGCGGAGGCGTGGGGGCAGAGCTTTTCGATTCGTCGGGACGATGGGGGAACGGTGCGGTCGTATCCGCTGAGCGGTTCGTGCACGTCGCTGATCGAGGGCATGAACATTGCGCTGGGTTGGGGGGTGGCGCGGGAGGTGGTGGAGATGGGGGTGACAGCGAACGCCGCCGCGTTCTTGGCTCCTGCGTTGAGGCGGTTTGGGATTTCGTGTGAGGAGGCGCCGCGGCATTCGCGGGGCGTGGAGTTTCGTGGCGGGCTGTATGTGGCCCAGGGAGTGGAGTAAATGGAGTTGATTGTACCGGCAGTTACGCCAAGCCTGGATGGGGCGTTTCGGCCCTCGGCTTTGGCTTGGCGAGCGTTTGCGCAGCGGATTGCTGGCAAGGGGCGGTCGATTCGGATCGCGCTCGAGCAGGGCGACGGGTCGACTTACGTTTTTGAACGGATGATTTTGGCGGACGATATCGCCGTGAATCTCCGGTTTCTGGAGCGGGAAGTGAAGTTTCTGCTTTGGGCGGTGGGCGGTTATCGGATCCACCTGGACGCGCCGGGGGATTTGGTGGCGCTGTTGCGCGACTATCTCTACCGCTACGAGGCGAATCGACTTTTTGACTTAGATGTTATGGGGCCGACGATTTACGGGCGTCCATGTGAGATCCTGCATGCGCCGGGGGCGGCGTTTCCAAAGGCGTCGCATGTTACGCTGCCGTTAGGGCGCCATACCGGCGGGTGTCGGGTCGCGATTGACAAGGGCGCATCGGACATTAAAGCCTACGCGGAGCAGGACGGGGTGCCGACGTATGCAGGGGAGTTCAAGTGGGATCCCAAGCCGCAGAGCGATCCGGCTTACCACTACGAACATATTCGCAATGCGATCCGCGCGGCAGCGGCGACCTTGCCGCGCGTGGACGCGATTGGGGTGAGTTCGGCAGGGGTTTATATTGCCAACGAGCCGCGGATTGCGTCGCTCTTTCGAGGTGTGCCGCGGGAGCAGTTTGAGCGGGAGATTGTGCCGATGTACCACCGGATTCGGGAGGAGTTCGGGGGCATTCCGGTGGTGGTGGCAAATGACGGAGCGGTATCGGCGCTGGCGGGTTCGATGTCGCTGCACCGGAACCGGGTGTTGGGTTTGGCGTTTGGGAGCAGCTTGGCGGCGGGGTATGTGGACGGGGCGGGGCAGATTACGACGTGGCTGGACGAATTGGCATTTGTACCGATTGATATGAACCCGCAAGCCCCGGCTGATGAATGGTCGAACGACCGGGGATGTGGTGTCCAGTATTTGTCGCAGCAGGCGGTGAACCGATTACTGGAGCCAGCCGGCATTGTATTTTCCGCGGAGATGGGGGTTCCGGAGCGTCTGGAGCACGTACAGGAGATGCAGAAGCGCGGCGACGAGCGAACGGCGAAGATCTACCAGACGATCGGGGCGTATTTCGGGTACGCGCTGGGGCACTATGCGAACTACTACGATATTGGCACCGTGCTGGTGATGGGTCGGGTGACGACGGGGGAGGGAGGGGAGATTATTCGGCGGGTGGCGGGGGAGGTTTTGGAGCGGGAGTTTCCGGAATTAGAGATTGATGTGCGGCTGCCGGATGAGGCGAGTCGGAGGGTGGGGCAGGCGGCGGCGGCGGCGTCGTTGCCGCAGCTCTTGGGCAGAGGAAGGTTTGAGACGTCGTGATAATGGGCTAATGGTTGCTGACGGGACGGATATCGACTTTGGCGGCTTCCTGTTCGTTACGGAAGGCGGGGTTATTCCAGAATTGGCCCCATTTCCGCGTCGTCTTCGGCGATCAGAATGCTTCTTCGCATGAACGGGTAAGCGATTTCCTGAACAGAGCGTAGAGGCGAACTGTTGACGGATTCGACCAGACACGGGACATTCATTGGATAGGGGCGCACCCATTATCTGAAGGGGTGGCTTCGGTTTTGCAGGGCGGGTGATCTTCGGTAGAGAATAGAGGTCTTATGACCCGCCGAACATTCCTTGCCGCGGTGGCAACTGTGGCCGCAGTAGCGCAGAAAAGCCGCCGCCCTAATATCGTGTTGATCTTGATCGATGATTATGGGTGGCGCGACACTGGATTCAACGGCAGTAAATTCTATGAGACGCCGAATATTGATCGGCTGGCCCGCGAAGGGATGGTGTTCACCGACGGTTATTCAGCCAGCGCGGTTTGCTCCCCGACCCGGGCGGCGATCATGACGGGTAAGTTCCCGGCACGACTACATGTTACGTCCCATCTGCAGGGTGCTTCAAACCGTTATCACCACACGAAAGTGATTCAGCCCAGCGCCCGGCTCGAATTGCCGCTGGAAGAGGTGACGATCGCGGAGTTGCTCCGGGGAGAGGGATATCGGACGGCCTGCATTGGCAAGTGGCACTTGGGTACAAAAGGATTTCTGCCATCCGACCAAGGCTTTGATTTGGCCCTGGCAGGGGACGAGG
>CANNLB010000332.1 GCA_947505565.1 Acidobacteriota bacterium
GAGCCATAGGGCAGGGGGGGGGGGACGCCTCAACCGCCTGAAGCGATTAAACCGGTTCCCGAAGTAGAAGCAGCTTGGTTCAGGATAACCTGTATAAAGCCCAGCGCAGCCTTCGATAGAGCTTTATCTTTGCGATAAATTAAACCGAGACGGCGGAGCATCGGCTCCGGTGCAAGGCTAATGGCGATTAGTTTTCCTTCCCTAATCTCTTCGGCCAAACTTGACGTGGACAAGAACGAAACCCCGAGGCCGGCCATGACAAAACGCTTGATCATTTCTGTCGAGTCGAGCTCCATCGAGATCTGCGTGTTGTCTTCGACGTTTTCCATCCATTGATTCAGGCGGCTCCGGGTGGTGCCAGCCTTCGGCAGCAGCAGCGGGTGATGGATCAGATCTTCCGGCGTGATCGAAGCGGCCACCGCGAGCGGGTGACCGGGCGGAACGATCAGTTTCAACTCGTCGGTATGAATGAGAACGACTTGGAGTTTTTTTTCCTGGATCGGCAGTTGGCAGATGCCGAAGTCAGCGAGGTTGTCGATGACCGCGTCGACTACCCGGGAGCCGTAGGACCGGTCGACTTGGATTTGAACGTTGGGGAAAAGATTTTTGAATTCCCCGAAAACGTCGGGCAGAACGTAGAGGCAGGTGGCTTCGTTGGCGGCGACGATGAGTTCCCCACGAGGCATTTTATCAAGTTCGTTGATCGCATCCTGCGCGCGGCGGCGGAGGTCGAGAATCTGTTCGCAATAGTCAGCAAAGATTTTTCCAGCGGTCGTCAGGGAGATGCGGGTACCGAGTCGATCGAACAGGGTAGCGTTGAGCTCCTGTTCGAGTTGACGCACTTGGGCACTGATGGCCGGCTGCGTGCGGAAGCACGTGAGAGCGGCCTTCGAGAAACTCTTCAGGCGAACTATCTCCAGAAACGTATGTAGCTGATCTAAATCCATCGTAATGTCAGAGGGTACGGTGTTACGCAAAATTGTACCGTAGTCTGACGGCGGGCCGGTGAGGGGGGAATGCGTTATTCTGGACTAATGAGGCTGGGCATAGATTTTGGCACCACCCGCATCGTGGTGGCTGCATGTGATCGCGGCAACTACCCGGTTGTCACCTTCGAAGGAAGTGACGGCGCGGTGCGCGACTGGTTTCCCGCTTTAGTCGCCGTGAAGGACGGCGTCCGGTGCTACGGATGGCAAGCCTGGAGCTTGCAGGAGGACCCGTCGGCGACCGTGGTCCGGTCGTTAAAGCGATATCTGTCCGAGGCGGGTCCGCAGACGTCGGTCGAGATCGGAGGGGTGGCGGCTCCGCTGTCGACGTTGCTAGTGGAGTTGGCGGACAGTCTCCGGGGGGCGTTACTGGCCGCTTCCAATGTCCAGCTCGGGGCAACTGAGGAGATTGAAGTGATGTTGGGGGTGCCGGTAAGCGCGAATTCGAACCAACGGTTCTTGACCGTTGACGCCTTCCGGGCCGCGGGGTTTTCGGTGGTGGGGCTGTTGAATGAGCCGTCGGCGGCTTCGATCGAATACGGGCATAGTCATCGAGAGCAGGCCAACGCCAAACAGCACATTTTGGTCTACGACCTCGGCGGCGGGACGTTTGACGCTTCGCTCGTCGAACTCGACGAACGATCGCATGGGGTCGTAGCGAGCGAAGGGATCCCGACGCTGGGGGGGGACGACTTCGACGGATTGTTGGCCGATCTGGCTTGGCCGGTGGGCGAGGAACTGACCCAGAGCGAGTACTTCCGGTTGCACGAAGAGTGTCGGTTGCAGAAGGAGTCGTTGAACCCGAACTCGCGGAAAGTGGTTCTGGATTTGGACGTCGTGCGGTCTGGGTTGGGAGCCGTCACGATTCCGGTGGCCGACTTCTACGACAAGTGTCAGGTGTTGGTGGCCGAGACCGTGCACGCGGTGGCGGATTTGACGTCGCGGACTGAGAGCCTCGAAGCGATCTACGTCACCGGCGGCGGGAGCGAGATGCCCCTCGTCGCCCGACTCCTGCGGGAAACCTACGGGCGGAAAGTGAAGCGGAGCCCGTATACCCGGGCCGCTACGGCGATTGGTTTAGCGATTCAGGCGGACAAAAGCTCGGACTACGTGCTCCGGGATCAGTTTACGCGGTACTTCGGCGTATGGCGCGAATGGGAGGGGGGCCGGTTAGTGCGCTTCGATCCGCTATTCGCCAAAGGGACAGAATTGCCGCACGCGGGGGAGGCCTTCCTGGAGCAGCGGCGGAGCTACACGGCGGTTCACAATATCGGTCACTTCCGTTATCTGGAGTGTTCGCACTTGGACAAGTTCGGGCAGCCCGAAGGAAGTACCACCGTCTGGGACGAGATCCGGTTCCCGATGGCCCCGGCGTTGCAGCAACTGGCGGATTTGACTGCCGAACCAGTCCGGCAGATCTACTTGAACCAGCAAATAGTGGAAACCTATCGGTGCGGGGCGGGGGGCGAGTTGGAGGTCGAGATTACCAACGTGTCGGCCGGATACCAGCGGAAATACCGTCTCGGGCGGTGGGGCGGCAATCGGGGGCCGATTGTTCCGGGAAAAACGAAGCGGGCAGCCCCGAAGAAGAAGGCCGCCGGGCGATAATTGAGAGACCAAATCAAAACAATGTTGACGACACCGCGTGATCCTTCGCGTCCCTTGAGCGAGAACCTTCATTTACTGAAATGGGTGGAAAAGATGGCCCACCTGACCAAGCCGGCGGCGATCCACTGGGTGGATGGCTCCGAGGAGGAGAACGCGCAACTTTGTCAGGAGATGGTTGACGCGGGGACTTTCGTTCGGTTGAACCAGGAGACCTGGCCGGGCTGCTACTACGCGCGTTCGCACGCCAACGACGTGGCGCGGGTGGAGGATCGGACGTACATTTGCTCGCTGTCCAAGGACAACGCGGGGCCGATGAACAACTGGGAAGATCCGTTCAAGATGCGCAAGAAGTTGAAAGCGCTCTTCAACGGGAGCATGGCCGGCCGGACCATGTACGTGCTGGCGTTCAGCATGGGTCCGGTGGGCTCGCCAATGTCACAGATCGGGGTACAGTTAACGGACTCGCCTTATGTCGTCGTCAACACGCGGATCATGGCGCGGATCGGCCTGTCGGTGTGCAAGCTGATAGACAAAAATGTGAAGCGCGTGGTGCCGTGCATGCACAGCGTCGGGGCTCCCCTAGAGGCAGGGCAGAAGGATGCTACGTGGCCCTGCAACACGGAAAAGTACATTGTGCATTTTCCGGAGAGCCGAGAAATTTGGTCCTACGGCTCGGGCTACGGCGGGAACGCGCTGTTGGGGAAAAAATGCTTTGCGCTGCGGATCGCGTCGAATATGGCTAGGGACGAGGGCTGGATGGCCGAGCATATGCTGATTCTGGGGGTGGAGAATCCGCAGGGCGAGAAGACATATGTGGCGGCGGCGTTTCCGAGCGCCTGCGGGAAAACCAATTTGGCGATGTTGATTCCGCCAGCTAGTTTTGCCGGCTGGAAGGTTTGGACGGTGGGCGATGATATCGCCTGGATCAAGCCGGATGACAAGGGTAAGCTGCGGGCGATTAACCCGGAGGCGGGCTTCTTTGGCGTAGCGCCTGGGACGAGCGACCAGACGAACCCAAATGCGATGGCGGCGCTACGGTCGAACACGATTTTTACGAACGTAGCTTTGACGACCGACGGTGGCGTCTGGTGGGAAGGGATGACCGAAACTCCGCCAGCCGAATGCACCGATTGGCAGGGAAACCGCTGGACTCCGGAGATGGCGACGAAGGCGGCCCATCCGAACGCGCGGTTCACCGCTCCGGCGTCGCAGTGCCCGACGATTGACCCGGCGTGGGAGGATCCCACGGGAGTTCCGCTCAGCGCGATTATGTTCGGCGGTCGACGCGCGGAGACCATCCCGCTCGTGTATCAGGCGTTCAACTGGAGTTCGGGCGTTTACATGGGCGCGACGATGGGATCGGAAACGACGGCGGCGGCGGGCGGGGTGCAGGGTAAGGTCCGTCGCGACCCGATGGCGATGTTGCCGTTTTGCGGCTACCACATGGGGGATTACTTCCGGCATTGGCTCAAAATGCAGCGGAACCTGAGTGAGACGCCGCGTATCTTCCACGTGAACTGGTTCCGCAAGGATATCGCGGGCAAGTTCCTTTGGCCTGGCTTTAGCGAGAACATGCGGATTTTGAAATGGATCGTGGACCGGAGCCGAGTGCGGGCGTTGGCCCGCGAGACGCCGATCGGATGGATGCCGCGTTTCGAGGATATCGAATGGAAGGGGCTCGATTTCCCCCGCGAGAAATTCGAAGAGCTGCAGAGCTTTAAGGGTTCCGATTGGATCTCCGAAGTGATTGGCCATGAGGAGCTGTTTATTCAGTTGCATGACCATTTGCCACCAGAAATGATCTACGAACGCGAGTTGTTGATCTGCCGGTTACGGTTCGACGAGTAGACAGCATATAATTTGTAGCGAGATGCTACTTCGACTGCTCTGGCTAACCCCGGTCCTATGCTTCGCGGCATGGGCGCAACATGAGACGAAAGACGGGGAGAAGGCCAAGCACCCTTTTATCGGGGACTTGGCCGCGATCGAGGCCGGTCGGCAACAGTTTTCGACCGGTTGCGCGGGCTGCCACGGGCCCGAGGGCGGAGGAGGCCGAGGGCCGAATCTGCAGGATCGAGGCGTCTGGCATCCGCTGGGTGACGAGGACATGTATAAGCTGATCCAAAAGGGTCAGGGGCTGATGCCAGGCGCGAACGCTTCCGTCGATGAGGGCTGGCGGTTGGTCGCGTACGTGCGCAGCCTGACGACGCCGGCGTTTGAGATGAAGGCACCCGGGGATCCGTCCGCC